>NZ_BAABBP010000005.1:0-148301 GCF_039538025.1 Comamonas faecalis | reverse complement strand
TCGACCAGCAGCTTGGTCAGTTGCTTGAGCAGACCGTTCTCGCCGATGAGGTCTTCGGGCTTCTTGTAGTTGGCCAGCAGGCCAGACAGCAGTTCTTCGGGTACGTCGTGTTTCTTGGTGTTCATTGTGCTTACGGACAGGCCGGCTTACGCCGGCGGTGGATTGTCCGTTTACACAAAATTCTGCACACCCTCCAGCCGAGTTGTTCAGGATGTCCCTAAATTTTAGGCGGCCTAAATTTTTGAGAGGATAGGATTTTCCTTTGGGAAGTAATGCGCTATGTGCTTGACTTAGGCCGCATATGACAGATAGCATGCGGCGTTCTAAATCTAGTTAGCTTCCCCGGTAAACTCGCTTCTCCTAGATTCGCCGCCTATCAGATCCTTGGATGGTCCAATGCTAAAACCAAATGACGTCTTTACTCCCGGTAAACTTCCAATTCGCCCTACTAATGTGTACGCGGCACGTGGTGATGCAGAAGCACTCTTCGTCAAGTCACTTAACAGAGGAATGATTCCTGTCGTCTTCGGTGAGTACGGAGTTGGTAAGACGTCAATGGCGCGTTATGCCCTAAAGGACAAAGATTCTGCCGGCCTTCTAGTAAATATCGAGAGCGTCGCCGACAAGTCGCTAGACGATGTCTTCGCACGATGCCTCGAAAAAATCGGATACACAGTTAGAACCAAGAAAGTTGATGGTGCGACCTATAGTCGATCACATGAACAATCCGGTCAGGCAGAAATTGGGGCGGGAGGTTGGATCAAGGCTCTGGTTGTTTCGAAGCGCACCCAAGCTAGCGGCTCGTCACAACAGGTCGAGGAACAATTTGTCGTAACGTCGCCGACCGACTCGAAAGTAATTGAGATCTGCGAGGCAGCGGGTTTAGTGCTTCTAATCGACGAACTGCACCGAGCTGACGCCACGTTCGCAGCGGATTTGTCAAAATTCATTAAGAGTTATGGAAATGCAAACTGCCACCAGTTTAAGGTGGTGCTTCTGGGCACATCGTCCGATGCCAGTCGCCTTGTCTCATCAGATCCAGGAATCGACCGCCTAATTCAAGAGGTCCATCTGAAGGCGATGACGGACTCAGAGTCTAGGTACGTAGTCACGCGAGGGATGTCTGACCTCGCGATCAATATCGATGACGCCACCGTCAATCGCTTGGTCCGAACAAGCGTCGGATCACCGAGTATTCTCCAGTATCTGAGTCTTGAGGTTGCCGAGGCAGCGTTTCCCCGCAGTCCGAGGCTTGCTGTGGGCACTGACGTTACAGATGCGCTTCGTGTTTTTGTTGAGACGAAGGAGGCGCGACTGAACAAGGCGTATATCGCTGCAGTGGAGAGCGTTGGAGACATTCGGTATCGAAAGCAAATCTTGCGCGCGATGGCGGATTGCGAAGATGAGTACGTAACAATGGAGCAAATACGTACAAAAGTCTCAGAGTTCCTTGGTCGTGACATCCCCAGCACTGCCCTATCCGGTCCTCTCCGCGACCTAAAAGAAGAACGGTACGGTCCAGCTCTCAGTGACGTCGAAAGGCCTGATGGAGTCGGTCGTCTGACGAACTACACGACCTTCAAGGATCCGGCTTTAAAAGCATTTATTCGACTTCAACTTCTGCGCGAAACGGAAGGGCCAGAAAGCTAACATTCTACAGGGACTTCCCACGTAATCAAGAAGCGCAGGCGATGGTAATTCCTTGATAGGCGGTATTTCTGGTATTGACGCGAAGCGGCGATGCTGGATGAAACGAGGAACAGACTGCACATCTACAGACGGTCTTGTTGCACCGGTTGTTCAGTGGTGCGGACCCAGATACGAACCGCTCGGTGAGGCCCCATTCCGATCCCGTGGTTTCGCCGCAATCAGCGCCACACATTGTTAGTCGGGCTTGTCTCACCGCCGGTCTGACCTGTTCAAAGCATCTTCGGCATCACGTCTGGCAAGAAATCGGTTGAAGCGATCAGCCGGGTTTGACGCTCACATGCCGCGCGTCAAAGGCCTGCCCGTTGGTCATCACCGCCCACAGGATGCGGGCGTTCTTGTTGGCCAGCGCCACGGCTGCCTTCTGCCAGCCGTGCTTCTCGCGCAAGCCATGAACCCAGCGCGAGATGGGGTCATCGCGCTTGTGTGCGCTCCACACCACCGACTTGGCGCCCTGGATGAGCAGCGTGCGCAAGTACATGTCGCCCCGGCGGGTGATGCCGCCCAGGTTGTTCTTGCCCCCGCTGGAGTTCTGCCGGGGGGTCAGGCCCAGCCAGGCGCCAAACTGCGGGCCGTTGCGAAACTGCTTGAAGTCGCCCACGCTGGCCACCACGGCAGAGGCTCCCACCGGCCCCACGCCCATGAGTTGCTGGGCCAACGCGGCCTGCGGGTCGGTCTTGAGGTGAGCGGCAATGCGCTCATCGCACCAGGCCATGTGCGCATCGAGTTCGGCCCACTGCGCTTGAGCGCGCTGCAGCGCCATGCGGGCGATGCCCCCGAGTTCGTTGCTGGCGTCTTCCAGCACATCGGGCAGGGCCAGGCGCAGGGCCTGGGGCTTTTGCGGGAACACCAGACCGAACTCGGCCAGCAGGCCACGGATGCGGTTGATGCAGGCGGTGCGCTCGGCCTTGAAGCCTTCGCGCAGGCGGTGCACGCACAGCAGGCTTTGCTGCTCGACGGTCTTGATGGGCACGAAGTGCATGTGAGGGCGGCCAGCGGCCTCGCAGATGGCGGCGGCATCGTTGGCGTCGTTCTTGCCGCTCTTGCCTTGCAGGCGGTACGGCGTGACGAGGTGAGCGGCGATGATGCGAGCATCCAGGCCCATGGCGCGCAGGCGGCGTGCCCAGTAGTGAGCGCTGGAGCTGGCCTCCATGGCAACCATGCAACCAGCGGGCAATTGGGCACACCAAGGCAGAAACTTGTCGCGGCTGAGCGCGCGGCTGGTGATGCGCTGACCGCTGGCATCGACGGCGTGAACCTGAAGAACACGCTTGGCCAGATCGACCCCGACTCGTGTAATCTTGCTCATGGGACTTCTCCTTCCAACAAGGGTTTCAGATTGACTTCCAAAACCAATCTTGGCACTTCGATGCCGTCGCCACGGAAGTGGGAAGTCCCTTCGTATTCCGTCCAAGCCGAAGCCGCTTCGCGGCGTGGCTTAATTCGGTCGTTAGCCGTCATGTCAAAACGCATCCCCACTGAAAGACAGGTGCTCCGCTGCATCTACGATGCGTACGAGCCATTCTTCCCTGTGGAAGGTTCAAACATTGGGAAAGTGATGGTTGCGATCGATATCGAGGCTGTTGCAAAGAAGCTTGGTACCGACAAGCATGTCTTGTTCGGATACCTCTACTACCACCTTGACCACAAGTATCGGTACCAAACCGGCGAAAACAGCTACGTCCACCTGTTCGCTCCAAAGGCGGGTGAGTTGCGTCATGCGATCAATCTACCCTACTTGGCGGCAATTCTTGCCGGCCAAGATCAAGAGCACTCAAAGTTTGCTTGGTCGCTTGGTGTCTCCCTCGTTGCACTAGCTCTTTCCGTGGGCGCAATCATTGCGCAAGTGGTGTCGTCGCAATGACGGATAATTCAGGCGTTATGCGTAAGAAAGCCTTATGGATCTGACCTCCATCTCTGCGTTATTAAGCAGCCTGAAGACTGCGACTGACATCGCAAAAGCCATTAAAGAGAGCGATGTTTCATTAGAAAAAGCAGAATCCAAACTCAAGCTGGAAGAGCTTATATCGGCCCTCGCTGATGCAAAGATTGAAGTGACCGAAATTCGGCAGGCTCTATTGGATAAAGATGCTGAGTTGAGGGCTTTAAAAAACCAGCTTGAAGTGAGATAAAAATTGAAATGGGAGAAGCCATACTATTGGCTAATCAAAGATTCTCAAAAGGATGGCCCATTCTGCCAGCACTGCTACGATAAAAATCACGAATTAATCAGCCTTCAAGGTGGCGGAGACTATTGGAAGTGCAAAGCCTGCAAGAACGGCTACACCGACAGCAGTTACGATGCATCACCTATGTTTTCCAGTACAGGCGACCATGATCCTTATCGTGATTTCTAAACGCATAGCATACCGCTCCAGCCGACCGTTAAAAATCCACGCTTTTTGCCGACGGCTGAGCTAGCACGTTGGGCATCACATCATGCGCCTCTGGTCATTGCATCCAAAATACCTAGACCCGCAAGGTCTCGTTGCGCTCTGGCGCGAGACGCTGTTGGCCAAAGCAGTGCTCTGCGGCAAGACGCGTGGCTATACACACCACCCGCAGTTAGAGCGCTTCAAGATGCATCCCCAACCTCGCGCGGCCATAAACTCGTATCTCGCCGCGATCCATGCCGAGGCAATGCATCGCGGCTACGCCTTTGATCGCTCCAAGATCGGTCCAGTCCGGACTGTTCAACCGATATCTGTAAATACGGGTCAACTTGCGTGTGAGTGGCAGCATTTGCAAAGCAAGCTGACGGCTCGCAGCCCAGCCGTGCTTGCACAATGGAGTGGCGTACTCATGCCAACGTGTCATCCGTTGTTTCGTTCACAACCTGGGCCCGTGGCATCGTGGGAGCGGGCGTCAAGTGGCGCCTAAGCCGACGCCGTTTCGCGGCTTAATTCAGGCGTTATGCCTTCCTATCACTCGTAATCGAAAGGAGAACTGGCGATGAATTTGCGGCCATGCTGCGACTACATGGCCAATATCAAGCGGGTCAACCTTGCGGATCCACTGCAAGGTATCGTTCAATCTGCAGGCAAACGTTGGCAGGCCGGCCTGCTGCCGGTAGCGGTCATATTTCGTTGACCCTGGATGCCGGGGCGCTCGATGCGGCAGGGGCTAATATTCCGTCCCGGCTGGCCGTGGCAGCGGCTGGATTCAGGGTGCGAGGCTTCAGGAGCGGTTGATGTCCATCTCAAGCGGCTGGTTTTTTTGGGCGGTGTTGTCGGCCTGTTTTGCTGCGCTGACGGCGATCTTCGCCAAGGTTGGCATTGAGGGCATCGACTCTGACTTTGCCACGCTGTTTCGCACCGTCATCATCGTTTTCGTCCTGGCCGCGTTCGTTGCCTACACCGGCAAGTGGAGCGATCCGCGCGCGCTTTCTTCGCGGAATTGGCTGTTTCTTTCGTTGTCGGCACTGGCCACCGGCGCCTCTTGGGTGTGCTACTTTCGGGCGCTGCAGGCCGGCGACGCTTCCAAGGTGGCGCCGGTCGATAAATTCAGTCTGGTGCTGGTCGCGGTGTTCGCGTATGCGTTTCTGGGCGAGCGGCCGTCGGTGCGCGATTGGTTGGGTATCGGCCTGGTGGCCAGCGGCGTTCTGGTTCTGGCGCTCAAGCGCTGATCGGGTGTTCCACCGTTTGCGCATGCTGCCGCGGACCGCACCGGCGCAGGTGAATTTCTCGTTTCCCACGCCACGGCGCTCACCCGCAAGGCGCCATAGGTTTTCCATACCGAAACACCCGTGTTCCACCTCCAAACCCTAGAACTCGTCCACTGGGACTATTGCCAGCGCGTCTCCTTGCCGCTGGACGCTTCCATCATCACCATCGCCGGGCCCAATGGCTCGGGCAAGACGACGCTGCTCGACGGCATGCGCACGCTGCTGGGTCTGCGCTGCTCCAGCCCGCGCGACTGGCGCACCTATGCGCGCCATGCCGGGGCGCAGACTGCGTGGCTGCGTGCCGTGGTGGACAACCGCCCGCAGGGGCGGCAGACCTCCAGCCGGCCGTTTGCGCGCCGCCTGCTGTATGGCGACCAGGTGACGCTGGTGTGCCGCATCGACAAGAACGGCGGCGACTGGCAGCGCCGCTACGCGCTGCTGGAGGGCGACGTGCCCATCGAGCAACTGGCCGGCATGGCCGACAAGGACGTGGGCTACATGGGCGTAGAGGCCTGGAGCCGCGTGCTGGGCGCGGCCGGGCTGTCGCCGGCGATTGCGCGTGTGCTGTCGCTGGAGCAGGGCCAGACCGACCGGCTGTGCGAGCTGTCCCCGCGCGAGCTGCTGCGCCTGGTGTTCGACGTGTTCGGCGACCAGCAGGTGCTGGACGCCTACGACCAGGCACGCGAGCACCAGCAGCAGCTGGCCGCCGAAATGGCGCAGGCCGGGCATGAGCTTGACCACAGCCGCGCCCAGCTGGCCGAGCTGCAGCACCGGGTGACCAGCTACAAGACTTGGCAACTCAAGTGCGCCGAGCGCGAGCGCCTAGCCACCGAGGTGCTGCCGGTGCTCGACTGGTGGGGCCAGCGCCAGCAGCTGGCGCAGCACGCGCGCGATCTGCGCCGCCAGAAGGCCCAGCACCGCGTGCAGCTGGCCGAGCAGGCGGTGCAGAACAAGCGCCTGCTGCATCTGCTGGATGAAGCCGCCCGCGCCGAGCAGCAGGCCGACGCGCTGCTGACCGAGCGCGACCAGGCGCGCGCGCAGCTCGACGAAGCGCAGCGCCACGAAGCGCCGCTGGAGCAGCTGGGCCGGCGCGAGCAGGAGCTGCTGGCGCTGGTCGACAAGGGTAGCGACGCCGACGCACTGCAGGCCCACCTGGCGCAGCTGCAGGCGCGCGCCGAAGAGCTGCAGGACGCGCACGGCGCGCTGCTGCCCCGGCGCAAGGCCGCCGCCGCGCAGCTGGCCCAGCTTGACGGCCAGCGCCTGCCGCCCGCGCCGCCCGAGGTGCAGCAGATGCGCCGCGCGCTCACTGCTCAGGGCATGGGCCACCGCTTCGTCGCCGAGGTGGTCGAGGTGCGCGACGAGCGCTGGCGCGCCGCCATCGAGGGCGTGCTGCGTGGCCAGCGCTGGGTGGCGCTGCTCGACAAGGAATCCGACCTGGCCGAGGCCTGGGAGATTGGCGAGCGCCAGCGCTACCGCCACTACATCGTCGGCCCGGGCGAGGCGGCCATCAAGGGCGAGGCCGGCACGCTGGCCGCGCATGTCCAGTTCACCGCGCCGGTGCCGCGCTGGCTGGTGCAGCAGCTGCAGCAGCTGCGCTGCGTCGACGGCCCGCAGGAGGGCAAGCGCCTGGGCGGGCAGTGGATCACGCCGCAGGCCTATATGCACGACGGGCGCGGCGCGCGCTCGGTGTGGGTCGAGCCGCAGCACTACCAGTTCGGCGCCGCGGCTGTGCACTCGCGCCGCCAGGCGCTGGAGCGTGAGCTGGCCGCGCTGGACGCGCAGCTGGCGCCGCTGCAGCAGGAGCTGCTGGCGCTCAAGCGCCAGGTAACCGACACGCGCCGCGCGCTGGAGGGCCACAGCGCCGCCGAGGAGCTGGCGCGGCGCAGCGACGAATTTGCCCAGGCGCGCGTGCAGCTGCCCGCCGCAAAACAGGCGCGCGTGGCCGCCGCCACCCGCTGGCAGCAGCTGGAGCAGGACGCCACGCGTGCCCACGACCGCCACCGCGCCTTTACCGACGAGCACAAGCGCCTGGAGGCGCAGCTGACGCGCCAGCGCAGCGACAGCGAGCGTGCCGCGCAGGACTGGAGCGCGCGCCGGCGCCAGCACCTGGACGCGCGCGGGCGCAGCCAGGCGCAGCGCGCGCAGTTTCCGCCGCGCTGGATCGCGCCGGAGCAGGTCGCCCAGCTGGTCGGCACCTACGACAACGCCAAGCAGGCCGAGCTGCGCCTGCAGGCCGTCGAGCAGGAGCTGGCCCAGGGCCAGTGGGAGCAGGACGCGACCGTCGAGGAGCGCCACCGCCGCATGGACGTGACGGTGCGCGAGCAGGCCGCCAGCCTGCAGGATCATCAGGCGAAGAACGCCCAGGCGCAGACGGCCGTGCTGAACGCGCGCGAGAGCTATATCGAGGTGCTGCGCTCCACCGTGCGCCGCTACCGGCGCAACATCCAGGAGCTGGGGCAGCTTGCCGGCGTCGAGGTGGCGGCCGACTTGCCGCTGCTGGACAACGACGACCACGTGCTGGCGCAGGCCGGGCTCAAGGTGCACTTCGCCTTCGACGGCAAGGGCCAGATCGGCCTGAACGACGGCGAGGCCTCGGGTGGCCAGCAGGTCATCAAGTCGCTGATCCTGTTGGTGGCGCTGCTCAAGGACGAGGAAAGCGGCTCGGGAGGCTTCGTTTTCATCGACGAGCCCTTCGCCCACCTGGACGTGCGCAACATCCAGCTCGTCGGCCACTTCCTGCGCAGCACGCGCGCGCAGTACGTGCTCACCACGCCGATCACGCACAACCTGGAGGTGTTCGAGCCGGCCGAGATCACGCTGGTCACCGCCAAGAAGCCGCGCGGCGCGCGCTGGGCGCCGCCGATCGCAGTGGCCAAGCGCCGCGGCGTGCCCGAGCTGGCGCCGCTCACCGCCTGAGCGATGGGCACGTTGCGCGCCGAGACGATGGGACGCGGGCGTCGCACGCGCTGTGGCCCGCCGTTTTCCGCGCTGCCTGCTCTGCGCCCGGCACAGGCCGCGCTGCTGCGCGACTGGCTGCGCGGCCACGCGGCCGAGCGCCGGTGGCAGACGCTGCTGGACCAGGCCGGCGCCGAGCGGCTGGAGCTGGCCGACGAACTGCTGACCCTGCTGCTGGCCTGCGGCGCGCTGCAGACCCGCGAGCGCTTCGTCCACGCGCAGTGGCGCGTCGAGCGCGTGGTGTGGGCCGACCTGGCCGCGCTGCAGCAGGCGCTGGGCCTGGCCACCCGGCAGGAGCAAAGCGACCAGCGCGACGCGCTGGCCGCGCGGCTCAAGACCCTGGCGCAGCAGGTGCCGTGGCTGGCGCCGGCCGCGCGCCATTGCCTGGATGCGCGCGTGAGCGACGCCACGCGCCAGGCGCGCCTGGACCTGCTGCTGGCCCTCGCGCGCTGGCACGAAGAGCAATGCTTTGGCCTGCAGCGCGACTTTGCCCAGTTTGCGCGCGGCCACACCAAGGCCATCAGCGCCGGCGAATGGGACTGGCTGGCCCAGCATGTGGCGCTGCAGGAGCTGGGCATTGCGCGCTTTGCGCCGCTCTTGTGGCTGGGCGGCACGCTCACGCTGGGCACTGCGCGCGGGCGCATCGACGTGGCCGCCGCCGGCCTGTGCGGCCTGCCGGCGGCGCTGCTGGCGGCGCCCGTGCAAGTGCAGGCGCCGCAGGGCTACTGGCTGATCGAGAACCGCGCCAGCTTCGAGCGCCAGGCGCTGGCTGCCGCGCCCGGCACCTGCGTGGTCTGGCTGCCCGGCCAGCCGCCCACCAGCTGGCGCCAGGCCATGGCCTGGCTGATTGCCGCGGCGCCCGCGCCCGCGCGCATCAGCTGCGACCCCGACCCCGCGGGCGTGGCGATTGCCCTGACCGCCGGCGCGCTGTGGGACGCCGCCGGCCTGCCCTGGCAGCCGCACGCCATGGAGGCCGCCGCCTGGCGGCAGGCGCCGCAGCTGCCGCTCACCGCGCACGACCGCGACTGGCTTGCCCGCCTGCTGGCGCGCACCGACCTGCCCGCGCCGCTGCGCGCGCTGTGCCTGGCGCTGGAGCAGGGCGGCCACAAGGCCGAGCAGGAGGCCTGGCTGTAGCGGGCGGCGGCTGACGCCATGTGCCGGGTGGAGGGCGGCCCTGGGCGCATCGCGGCGAGGGCGCCGCTCCTGCGAGGCGCGCGCAAGGTGTTGGGATGTATCGGAGGCCAGCCCCTGGCCGATGGGGATGTCACTCCCGCCCGCGCCACACGGCCTGGGCGCCGCCCTGGGCGAGCTGCTGCAGCACCTGCCGTGTGTGCTCGCCCGGCGCGCACTGCGCCTGCACCGGGTAGGCGGCGCCGTCAAAGCGCGGCGCGGGCACGGCCTGCAGGCAGCCTTCTGCTTCGCTGTACACGCCGCGCGCAGCCATGTGCGGGTGGTGGGCGGCCTCGGCCGGGCTGAGCACTGCGCCAAAGCAGGCATCGGTCGGCTCCAGCAGCGCCTGCCAGTGCGCGCGCGGCTGGCTGGCAAACAGTGCGGCCAGGCGCCCGCGCCGGCGCGGCCAGGCGGCGGCGTCCCACTGCGGGCCGGCAAAGTCGGCGTCGTCCTGCAGGCCCAGGGTCTGCAGCAGCAGCGCATAGAACTGTGGCTCCAGCGCACCGATGGTGATGTGGTGGCCGTCGGCGCAGGTGTAGGTGTCGTAGAACGGCGCGCTGTCGTGCACGTTGCGCCCGCGCTTGTCGGTGACCAGCCCGCGCTGGCGCGCGCTGAGCATGAGGTTGAGCATGTGCGCCGCGCCGTCGACGATGGCGGCGTCCACCACCGTGCCGCGGCCCGTGGCGCGCGCCTGCACGATGCCGGCCAGCAGCCCGGTCATCAAATACATGGCGCCGCCGCCGATGTCGCCCAGCACGGCAAAGGGCGAGACGGGGCGCGCATCCGCCGGGCTGCAGCCCCACAGCGCGCCGGCCACGGCGGCGTAGTTGGCGTCGTGCCCGGCGCGCGGAGCCAGCGGCCCGTCCTGGCCCCAGCCGGTCATGCGGCCGTAGACCAGGCGTGGGTTGACCGCGTGGCAGGCTTGCGGCCCCAGGCCCAGGCGCTCCATCACGCCCGGGCGCATGCCTTCGATCAGCACGTCGGCGTCCTGCACCAGCTGCAGCACCAGCGCACGCCCGGCCTCGGTCTTCAGGTCGGCGAACACCGAGCGCTTGCCGCGGTTCAGCAGCTGGCCGGTGGGCGCATGGGCTTTTTCCTCGCGGACGATGGAAATCACGTCCGCGCCCAGATCCGCCAGATGCATGGCACAGAACGGCCCCGGCCCCAGGCCGCCAATCTCCAGCACGCGCACGCTGTCCAAAACCTTCATGGTGTCTCCTTGTCTTGCAATGCGCCAAAGAATAAGGCCCCATTCGGGGCCTTGGTGTCTCGCATGCATGAAGGGGGGCTTTATTGCTCCGGCCTTGTGATGTTTGAACTCGTCATCCCGGCGAAGGCCGGGATCCAGTGCCTTTGGGAGGGAGTCATGGATTCCGGCTTTCGCCGGAATGACGAAAAATTGCGACTTCAAAGGGCCGAATCAATAGGGCTGGCTTCATGCGGAGCCTTGTGGGTTGTTGCTCCTTCCCCCAGAGGGGGAGGGAGTGAAACTCAAATCAGCTCGGCCTGCATCTGCGCCTGGCGCAGGCGCTCCAGGATTTGCTGCACGTGTTCCTTGCCGCGTGCCTGCAGCACCAGCTCGATCTCGACGTTCTGCGCCGCCAGCAGCGTGAAGGCGCGCTGGTGGTGCACTTCCTCGATGTTGGCGCCCGCCTCGGCCACGGTGGCGGTGATGCGCGCGAGCACGCCGGGCACGTCGCGCGCGCTGACCTTGATGCGCGCCAGGCGGCCGGAGCGCACCATGCCGCGCTCGATGATGTCGGCCAGCAGCAGCGGGTCGATGTTGCCGCCGCTGAGCACCAGCCCCACCTTCTTGCCGGCAAAGCGCTGCGGGTGGCGCAAGAGCGCCGCCAGGCCCACGGCGCCTGCGCCCTCGACCAGGGTTTTCTCGATCTCCAGCAGCATCAGCACCGCCTGCTCGATGTCGCCCTCGCGCACCAGCACCAGGTCGTCGACCAGGCGGGCAATTGCCTCGCGCGTGATCTCGCCGGGCTTGCCCACGGCAATGCCCTCGGCAATCGTCGAGATGCCCTGCTCGTAGTGCGTGCCCTGGATGGCGTTGACCATGGCCGGAAAGCGCTCGGCCTGCACGCCGACGATGTCCAGCCCGGGCTTGAGCGCGCGCGCCGCCGTCGCAATGCCGGCCAGCAGGCCGCCGCCGCCGACGGCGACGACCAGCGCCTGCAGGTCGGGCTGCTCGGCCAGCATCTCCAGCGCAATCGTGCCCTGGCCGGCGGCAATGGCTTCGTCGTCGTAGGGGTGGATGAAGGTCAGCTGTTGCTGCTCGGCCAGCGCCCGCGCGTGGCTGGAGGCTTCTTCCAGCGTGTTGCCGTGCAGCACCACCTCGGCGCCAAAGCCGCGTGTGCGCTCCACCTTCACACCGGGCGTGAAGCTGGGCATGACGATGACCGCACGCAGCCCCAGGCGCTGCGCGTGGTAGGCCACGCCCTGGGCGTGGTTGCCCGCGCTCATCGCGATCACGCCATGGGTGCGCTCGGCGTCGGTCAGCTGCGTGAGCTTGTTGCAGGCGCCGCGCTCCTTGAACGAGGCGGTGAACTGCAGGTTCTCAAACTTGAGGAAGACCTGCGCACCGGTGATCTGTGAGAGCGTGCGCGACTCGACGCAGGGCGTGTCGAGCACCTGGCCCTGCAGGCGGGTGGCGGCGGTCTGGATGTCTTGAAGCGTCAGCATGATGGGCGCGATTGTCGCGCAGTGCGTGCGCCCATGGCGCCGCCGCCGGCAAATGCGGCGGCCCCCGATCAGCGCAGCACGCGGCAGTTGCCGAACTCGCAGCGGATGGCCAGCGCGTCGCCGTTGCTGCAGGCCACGGTGTACTGTTCGTAGCCCGGGCCCTTGGCCGCCAGCACCGCACGCGGCTGGGCGTTGCACGCCTGGGTGCGCGCCAGGCGCTCGGCGCTGAAGGCGTCGGCGCCGGTGGGCACGGGCGCTGCGTAGGGCGCATAGGCCATGACGGATGCAGCGGGCGCGGCAGGCACGGCGGCCGGCAGCGCGGTGGAGTAGGGCGCCGGCCCCTGCCCGTGGCCGCGCGCCAGCATGCAGCGCGCCACCGCCTGGCGGCGCTGCGCCAGCGTCTGCAGGCCTTGCGCGGTGCCGGTCATGGCGGCGCCGCCCAGCGCCCAGGCGCCCACGGTGTCGGCGTCGCCGCCCCCGCTCCAGGCCAGCATGGCGGCCACCAGCGCGCCCTGCACCGCCAGGTCCAGCGTCTGCGCCAGCACACCGGCGTCGCCTGCGTCCACGTGGTCGCGGCAGGCCTGCAGGTCGCTGGCGTAGCGCTCTCGCGGCGGCACGCCGGCATCGAAGGGTGCTGGCGGCGCCGTCTGGCAGGCGGCCAGCAGCGCGCAGGCGCCGGCAACAACCACCGTGCGCAGCCGCTTGGGCTGGCTGGGCGCAGGCGCTGCGGATGGCATGGGAGGCAAGGGCGGTTGGCGCTCGGTTCAGGCGGGCTGCGTGTCGGCCTGCAGGTTGAACAGCTTGCGCGTGCCCACCGGCGCGACGGCGCGCGCGATGGCGGCGATGTGCTCGGGCGTCGTGCCGCAGCAGCCGCCCAGGATGTTGACCAGTCCCTCGGCGGCGAATTCATGCACCAGGCGGCTGGTGACCTCGGGCGTCTCGTCGAAACCGGTGTCGCTCATCGGGTTGGGCAGGCCGGCGTTGGGGTAGCAGGAGATGAAGGTGTCAGGCGCGGCACGTGCCAGCTCCTGGATGTAGGGGCGCATCAGCGCCGCGCCCAGGGCGCAATTGAGCCCCACCGACAGCGGGTTGGCGTGGCGCACGCTGTGCCAGAAGGCGGTCACCGTCTGGCCCGAGAGAATGCGCCCGGAAGCGTCGGTGACGGTGCCGCTGATCATGATGGGCAGCACCTCGCCGGTCTGCTCGAAGGCTTCATCGACGGCGAACAGCGCCGCCTTGGCGTTCAGGGTGTCGAAAATCGTCTCGACCAGGATCACGTCGGCGCCGCCCTCGATCAACGCCAGCGTCTGCTCCAGGTAGGCCGCGCGCAGCTGCTCGAAGGTGATGTTGCGCGCGCCGGGGTCGTTCACGTCGGGGCTGATGCTGGCGGTCTTGGGCGTGGGGCCAAGCGCGCCGGCGACGAAGCGCGGGTGATCGGGCGTGCTGAACTTGTCGCAGGCGGCGCGCGCCAGGCGGGCGCTCTCCAGGTTCATCTCGTAGGCGAGGTCGCCCATGCCGTAGTCGTCCTGGGCGATGCTGGTAGCGCCAAAGGTGTTGGTCTCGATCAGGTCGGCGCCTGCGGCCAGATAGCCTTCGTGGATGTCGCGGATCACGTCGGGGCGGGTCAGGCTGAGCAGTTCGTTGTTGCCCTTGACGTCGCGCGCAAAGTCCTTGAAGCGCTCGCCGCGGTACTGCGCTTCGGTCAGCTTGAAGCGCTGGATCATCGTGCCCATCGCTCCGTCGAGGATGGCGATGCGTTGTTCGAGGATGGCGGGTAGTTGCTGAGCGCGGGTGTAGGCAGGCAGTGTCATGGCGCCGATTGTAGAAAGCTGCAGCGCGCGCCGCCCGCACGCGGGCAATTGCGCGCAGGCGCGCAGGGAATGCTCAGCCGCCGCCCTTGCGCTGCAGATGCGCCAGCGGCAGCGCCGCGCCCGCCTTGACCTGGCCCAGCGAGAAGCTGGTGTGCATGTCTTTCACGTTGGGCAGGTTCAGCAGCACGTCGCGCGCGAACTGCGAGAAGCCGTCCAGGTCGCGTGCCACCACCTGCAGCTCGAAGATGCCGCTGCCGCTGATGTAGTGGCATGACACCACCTCGGGCAGGCAGGCGATCGCGGCCTCCATCTCGCGCGTGAGCTCGCGCGACAGGCTCTCGGCGTCCAGCCGCACGAAGGCCAGCACGCCCAGGCCGATCTTGTGGCGGTCGATCTCGGCGCGGTAGCCGCTGATGATGCCCGCCTCCTCCAGCGCGCGCACGCGCCGCCAGCAGGGCGCGGCCGACAGGCCCACGCGCTGGGCCAGCTCGGCGTTGGTCAGCCGCGCGTTGGCCTGCAGCTGTTGCAGGATGGCGATGTCGTAGCGATCGAGTGATTCCATGAATCGATTGTTTTAGGAAAGATTCTTTCTTGCACTAGGGTTTATACGGCAATAAACAGTCTATGAAAAGTGGGTTTGCTGCATACACTGTCTCGATCGCCGATGGCGCGCGGCGTTGCCGTGCGCGGCCCTCTTCGCGGAGACGAACATGAACGCCCCCCTGACCCCCGATCAGCAGCAGGCGCTGCACAGCGTGACCCTGGACGATAAATACACGCTGGCGCAGGGCCGCGCCTTCATGAGCGGCGTGCAGGCGCTGGTGCGCCTGCCAATGCTGCAGCGCCAGCGCGACGCGCTGGCGGGCCTGAACACGGCGGGTTTCATCAGCGGCTACCGCGGCAGCCCGCTGGGCGGCTATGACCAGGCGCTGTGGGCTGCGCGCAAGCATTTGCAGCAGGAGCACGTCGTCTTCCGGCCCGGCGTGAACGAGGAGCTGGCGGCCACGGCAGTGTGGGGCACGCAGCAGCTGGACATCCAGCCCGACACCAAAAAATACGACGGCGTCTTCGGCATCTGGTACGGCAAGGGCCCGGGCGTGGACAGGAGCGGCGACGTCTTCAAGCACGCCAACATGGCCGGCACCGCGCGCCACGGCGGCGTGATCGCGGTGGCGGGCGACGACCACATCGCCAAGAGCAGCACGGCGGCGCACCAGAGCGACCACATCTTCAAGGCCTGCGGCCTGCCGGTGTTCTACCCGGCCAGCGTGCAGGACATCCTGGATCTGGGCCTGCATGCATTTGCACTCAGCCGCTACGCCGGGCTGTGGGCAAGCATGAAGACGGTGCAGGAGGTGGTCGAATCGAGCGCCAGCGTCGACGTGGGCGCAGGGAGGGTGCGCATCGCGCTGCCCGAGGATTTCGCCATGCCGGACGGTGGCCTGCACATCCGCTGGCCCGACGCGCCCCTGGAGCAGGAGGCGCGGCTGATGAACCACAAGTGGTACGCGGCGCTGGCCTACATCCGCGCCAACCGGCTCAACCACAACGTGATCGAGGGGCCGCGCGACCGCTTCGGCATCATCGCCAGCGGCAAGGCCTATGGCGATATGCGCCAGGCGCTGGTCGACCTGGGGCTCGATGACGCCACTTGCCGCCAGCTGGGCATTCGCGTGCACAAGGTGGGCGTGGTCTGGCCGCTGGAGCCCGCGGGCACGCAGGCGTTTGCACGCGGGCTGCAGGAGGTGCTGGTCGTCGAGGAAAAGCGCCAGATGATCGAGTACCAGCTCAAGGAAGAGCTGTACCACTGGCCCGATGGCCAGCGTCCGCGCGTGCTGGGCAAGTTTGACGAGGAAGGTGGCGAGTGGAGCCAGCCCAACCCCGGCGCGCACTGGCTGCTGCGCGCGCAGGCCGACCTGTCGCCGGCGCTGATCGCCCGCGCCATCGCCCAGCGGCTGAAGGCGCTGGGCGTGCCGGACGACGTGGCGCGCCGCATGGACGAGCGGCTGGCGCAGATCACCGCGCGCGAGCAGGCGCTGGCCGCGCAGCCGCACGCCACTGGCGAGCGTCTGCCCTGGTTTTGCAGCGGCTGCCCGCACAACACCAGCACCCGCGTGCCCGAGGGCTCGCGCGCGCTGGCCGGCATTGGCTGCCACTACATGGCCAACTGGATGCCCGACCGGCGCACCGCCACCTTCACGCAAATGGGCGGCGAGGGCGTGACCTGGGTCGGCCAGGCGCCGTTCACGCAGGAGGCGCACGTGTTCGCCAACCTGGGCGACGGCACCTACTTTCACAGCGGGCTGCTGGCGATCCGCCAGTCGGTTGCGGCGGGCGTCAACATCACCTACAAGATTCTGTACAACGACGCGGTGGCGATGACCGGCGGCCAGCAGGTGGGCGAGCGCCCCGAGGGCCACTCGGTCGCGCAGATCGCGCACAGCCTGCGCGCCGAGGGCGTGGCGCGGCTGGTCGTCGTCACCGACGAGCCCGAGAAATACCGCGGCCGCACCCACCCGGCCAACGCCGCGCGCGCCGGTCACCCCGAGCTGATCGACGACCTGCCTGCGGGCGTCGAGGTGTTTCACCGCGACGCGCTCGACCGCATCCAGCGCGAACTGCGCGAAGTGCCCGGCTGCACCGCGCTGATCTACGACCAGACCTGCGCGACCGAGAAGCGCCGGCGCAGAAAGCGCGGCCTGCTTGCCACGCCGGCCAAGACCGTGGTGATCAACGAGCTGGTCTGCGAAGGCTGCGGCGACTGCTCCGAGGCGTCCAACTGCCTGTCGGTCGAGCCGGTGGAGACGTCGTTCGGGCGCAAGCGGCGCATCAACCAGAACAGCTGCAACAAGGATTTTTCCTGCGTCAACGGCTTTTGCCCGAGCTTTGTCACCGTCGAGGGCGGGCAGCTGAAAAAGCCCAGGAAAGAGCAGCACGGCCAACTGGAGACGATGCCGCCGCTGCCCGAGTCCGTGGCGGCGCCGCTGGACGGCGTCTGGCACGCGGTGGTCGCCGGCGTTGGCGGCACCGGCGTGATCACCATCGGCCAGCTGCTGGGCATGGCCGCCCACCTGGAGGGCCTGGGCGTGGCCACGCAGGACGCGGCCGGCCTGGCGCAAAAAGGCGGCGCGACCTGGAGCCACATCCAGGTGGCGCCGGACGCAGGCGCCATCCACGCCACGCGCGTGGACGTGGCGCAGGCCGACCTGGTGGTCGGCTGCGACGCCATCGTCGCCGCGCACGCCGCCACGCTGGCCGTGATGCAGCGCGGGCGCACCCATGTCGCGCTGAACAACCACGCCACGCCCACGGCCGCGCTGGTGCACGACCCCGACTGGCAGTTTCCGCTGGGCGGCTGCGAGGCGGCGCTGGCCGACGCCGTCGGGCGCGACCGCCTGGGCATGTTCGACGCCGAGCGCGTCGCCGCCCGCGTGCTGGGCGACAGCATCTACACCAACCCGCTGCTGCTGGGCTACGCCTGGCAAAAGGGCTGGGTGCCGCTGACCCTGCAGGCGCTGATGCGCGCGATGGAGCTCAACGGCGTGCAGGTGGACAACAACCAGGCCGCATTTGCCTGGGGCCGCCACTGCGCGGCCCACCCGCAGCAGGTGCAGGCGCTGCTGGCGGCCGAGCAGGTGATCCAGGTGGTCAAAAAGCCGTCGCTGCACGACATGGTGGCCGAGCGCGTGCAGTTTTTGACCGACTACCAGAACGCCGGTTACGCGCAGCAGTACAGCGATTTCGTCGACAAGGTGCAGGCCGCCGAGGCGGCGCTGGATGGGGCGAGCGGCACCCGGCTGGCCGAGGCGGTGGCGCGCTATCTGTTCAAGCTGATGGCCTACAAGGACGAGTACGAGGTGGCGCGCCTGCATACCGACGCGGCCTTCGTGCAGCGCATCGGCGCGATGTTCGAGGGCGACGTGAAGCTGGTGCACCACCTGGCGCCGCCGCTGTGGGCGCGCAAAAAGGACGGCCAGGGCCGGCCCGCCAAGAGCGCCTACGGCCCCTGGGTGCGACCGGCGTTCAAGATGCTGGCGCGCCTGAAGGGCCTGCGTGGCACGCCGTTCGATCCGTTTGGCCACAGCGCCGAGCGGCGCACCGAGCGCGCGCTGGTGCGCGAGTACCGTGCCTGCATCGACGAGCTGCTGGCCGGCTTGAGTCCCGAGCGCCTGGCGCTGGCGGTGCAGATCGCGCGCATTCCCGAGGGCATTCGCGGCTACGGCCACGTGAAAGAGCGCCACCTGCAGGCGGCGCGCGCGCAGTGGGGCGAGCTGATGGGCCAGTGGCGCGCCGTGCCCGCTCTTTGACGGATTGCTCCAGGGGCTTCGGCGCGGGCGTCCGTAGAGCGACGCTTACAATGTTCGGCTGGCTGCGACACGCGCAGCCCGGGCGGCCTGCTGCGGCGGGGCGCCTCCATCCATCCACCCCGCCCCGTAGCCATCGGAGTTTTTCGTGTTTATTTCCTCTGCCTTTGCCCAGACCGCTCCCGCAGCCGCCGACGGCGGTTTCGCATCGTCGCTGACCGGCATGCTGCCGCTGGTGCTGATGTTCGTCGTTCTGTACTTCATCATGATCCGCCCGCAGATGAAGCGCCAGAAAGAGCACAAGGCCATGATCGAGGCGATCGCCAAGGGCGACGAGGTGGCCACCGCCGGCGGCATCCTGGGCAAGGTCACGCGCCTGGGCGAGGGCACGCTGCACATCGAAGTGGCCAGCGGCATCGAGCTGCAGATCCAGCGCAGCGCCGTCACCCAGGTGCTGCCCAAGGGCACCGTCAAGTAATTTTCGCCCCGCCCCGGGGCCAACTGCGGTGGGCCGGCGCGCCCGGCCACGCCATACCCGAAGCGCAATCATGAACCGTTACCCGGTCTGGAAGTACGTGATCCTGGGGATCGCGCTGCTGGTGGGGGTCATCTACACCCTGCCCAATTTTTTCGGCGAGGCGCCAGCGGTGCAGGTGTCCTCGGCCAAGGCAACGGTCAAGGTCGACGCGGCGGTGCAGGAGCGCGTCGAGCAGGCGCTCAAGGCCGCCGGCGTGCAGGCCGACTCGGTCAGCTTTGACGGCAACTCGGTGCGCGCGCGCTTTGACACGCCCGACAACCAGCTCAAGGCCAAGGACGCGATCGAGCACGCGCTGATCAGCGACCCGAGCGACCCGATGTACATCGTCGCGCTCAACCTGGTGTCGCGCTCGCCCGACTGGCTCACCGCGATCAACGCGCGCCCGATGTACCTGGGGCTGGACCTGCGCGGTGGCGTGCACTTCATGCTGCAGGTGGACATGCAGGCGGCGCTGACCAAGAAGACGGAGTCTTACGCCGGCGACCTGCGCACCGCGCTGCGCGAGAAGGGCATCCGCCACGGCGGCGTCTCGCGCGACGCCCAGCAGATCCAGGTGCGCGTGCGCGACGATGCCATGGCGACGGCCGTGCGCAACCTGATTGCCGACCAGTTCCCCGACCTGCAGGCGACGAGCGCCGCCGCCGACGGCGGCGCATTGACGCTGACCGCGTCAATCAAGCCAGAGGCGCTGCGCCGCGTGCAGGAGCAGGCGCTCAAGCAGAACATCGTCACGCTGGGCAACCGCATCAACGAGCTGGGCGTGGCCGAGCCGGTGATCCAGCAGCAGGGGCTGGACCGCATCGTCGTGCAGCTGCCCGGCGTGCAGGACACGGCCAAGGCCAAGGACATCCTGGGGCGCACCGCGACGCTTGAGGTGCGCATGGTCGACGAGAGCACGGAAGGGCGCGCGGCCGAGATGGGCACCGGCCCGGTGCCGTTCGGCGACGAGAAATACCTGGACAGGAATGGCCAGGCGGTCATCGTGCAGAAACAGGTCATCCTCACGGGCGAGAACCTGACCGACGCTCAGCCCGGCTTTGACGGCCAGACGCAGGAGCCGACCGTGAACCTGACGCTGGACGCCAAGGGCTCGCGCATCTTCAAGGACGTGACGCGCGAGAACATCGGCAAGCGCATGGCCATCGTGCTGTTCGAGAAGGGCAAGGGCGAGGTCGTCACCGCGCCGGTGATCAGGAGCGAGATCGGCGGCGGGCGCGTGCAGATCTCGGGCCGCATGACGACGATGGAGGCCAACGACACGGCGCTGCTGCTGCGCGCCGGCTCCCTGGCCGCGCCGATGGAGATCATCGAGGAATACACCATCGGCCCCAGCCTGGGCGCCGACAACATCACCCGCGGCGTGCACTCGGTCGTCTGGGGCATGGTCGTCATCGCGCTGTTCATGTGCGTGTACTACATGCTGTTCGGCGTGTTCTCCACCATCGCGCTGTCCGTGAACGTGCTGATGCTGATCGCCATCCTGTCGATGCTGCAGGCCACGCTGACGCTGCCCGGCATTGCCGCCATGGCGCTGGCGCTGGGCGTGGCGATCGACTCCAACGTGCTGATCAACGAGCGCATCCGCGAGGAGCTGCGCGCCGGCGCTGCGCCGCAGACGGCGATCTCGGCCGGCTACGAGCACGCCTGGGCGACGATTCTGGACTCCAACGTCACCACGCTGATCGCGGGCCTGGCGCTGCTGGCCTTTGGCTCCGGCCCGGTGCGCGGCTTTGCCGTGGTGCACTGCATCGGCATCCTGACCAGCATGTTCTCGGCCGTGTTCTTCTCGCGCGGCCTGGTCAACCTCTGGTATGGCCGCAAGAAGAAGCTCAAGAGCATCGCCATCGGCCAGGTCTGGAAGCCCGAGGACGCCTCGCAGCTGCGCTCGGTTGCCGGCCGCGGTACCGGCACTGGCGGTAACTGAGAACCCCGGAAAAAAGGACACGCATCATGGAATTTTTCCGGATCAAAAAAGACATCCCGTTCATGAAGTACGCGTTGGTGCTCAACGCGGTCTCCTTCATCACCTTCGCGCTGGCGGTGTTCTTCCTGGTCACGCGCGGCCTGCACCTGTCGGTGGAGTTCACCGGCGGCACCGTCATGGAGGTGGCCTACACGCAGACAGCCGACATCGGCAAGGTGCGCGATACGGTGGCCAGCCTGGGATACAAGGACGTGGTGGTGCAGAACTTCGGCACCTCGCGCGACGTGATGATCCGCCTGCCGGTGCAAAAGGGCGTGACCTCGGCGCAGCAAAGCGAGCAGGTGCTGGCCGCGCTCAAGACGCAGAGCGAGGGCGTGCAGCTGCGGCGTACCGAGTTCGTCGGTCCGCAGGTGGGCGAGGAGCTGGTCAAGGGCGGCCTGATGGCGCTGGGCATGGTGGTGCTGGGCATCGTCATCTACCTGGCGTTTCGCTTCGAGTGGAAGTTCGGCGTCGCCGGCGTCATCGCCAACCTGCACGACGTCGTGATCATCCTGGGCTTCTTCGCCTTCTTCCAGTGGGAGTTCTCGCTGTCGGTGCTCGCCGGCGTGCTGGCGGTGCTGGGCTACTCGGTCAACGAGTCGGTGGTGATCTTCGACCGGATCCGCGAGACCTTCCGCAAATTCCGCAAGCTCACCACGCACGAGGTCATCGACCACGGCATCACCTCGACGATCAGCCGCACCGTCATCACCCACGCCTCGACCGAGGCCATGGTGCTGTCGATGTTCTTCTTCGGCGGCCCCAGCCTGCACTACTTCGCGCTGGCGCTGACCATCGGCATCCTGTTCGGCATCTACTCGTCGGTGTTCGTCGCCGCGGCGATCGCCATGTGGCTGGGCGTCAAGCGCGAGGACCTGGTCAGGCACCAGCGCAAGGAAGACGATCCCAACGACCCCAACGCCGGCGCGGTCGTCTGAGGCCATCCACTGGCCGTCTTGCAGGGCGCCCGGTGCGCCCTGCATACATTTTGTTGCCTTGACCGCCTGTCGCCCCGGCGCATCAGGCTGACCCGCCCGCAGGGACAGCCAGTAAGATGACCAGCCTATGGATGCACGACAGGCCGCCCTCCACCGCCGACTGACGCGACAGGCGCGCATGCGCTTCGTGGATGCGCTGTGCAACGACCTGGGGCAGCTGGACAAGGCGCTGCTCACATTCCTGTCCGAACTGGTCGGCCAGACCGCGACGCAGCGCGAGATGCAGCAGCGCCACGACACCTGGCTGCGCTACCAGAAGGTGGCGCGCAGCTGGTTGACGCAGACCGCCGGCGCCTGGCGCGAAGCGCTGGACGCGCCGGCCAGCAGCGCCGCGGTCGACCTGCCCAGCAACACCGACCCTGCGGCGCTGGAGCTGCTGGGCGACGACGCGGTCGAGAACAAGCTGGCCGCCTCGCGCATGGCGCTGATCGTCACCGAGCAGGTCGCCAGCATCTACGACCTGGTGCGCCGGCGTACCCAGTACCTGGAAGACGCGGAGCTCGACAGCGCCGACGTGCTGCGCCCCGAGACTCTGTGCCTCAAGCTCGTCGAGCAGTGGCTGGACGCGGGCCTGGAGCGCGAGGACTTGCAACTGGCCGTCGACCCGCTGCAGCGCACGCTGGCCACGCTGCTGCTGCCGCTGTACCGCGACGTGGCCGCGCTGTACGACGAGCAAGGCGTGGCGTCGCCCGAGCAGCTGCAGTCCATGGCGCGCGTGCGCCACAGCGACTTTGGCGTGCCGCCCACCACCGGGACGGGGTCGATGACCGGGCCAGGTTCGGGTATCGACATGCACAGCTCGCTGCGCGCACGCCTGGCCGGCCAGGCCATGGCGGGTGCGCAGGGCATGCACCACACCATGCCCGGCATGCCGGTGGTGCCAGGCAGCAGCGGCCAGCCCGCCTACATCAACCCCTTCGTGCGTGCGCGCCAGCGCGCCCAGGGCGTGATGATGCAATTGCGCCGCCTGCTGGCGCAGCCGGCCACCGGCTTCGACATGGAACACGCGCCGCCCGCGTCGGCCGCGCTGACCGAGGCGTTGACCGCCTACCAGGCGGTGGCGCCGTCGCACTACGACATGCTGGCCACGCAAATACTTGCCGCTCCCCCGCAGCAGGCCGTGGTGCAGATGGTTGCGCAGGTAGCCAGTGAGGCGCAGGCGCTGAAGAAAAAGGCTGGCTCGGCCAGCGAGAAGGCGATCATCGAGGTGGTCGCGCTGATGTTCCAGAGCATTCTGAGCGAGGAGCGCATTCCGGCGGCGGTGCGCGTGTGGTTTGCCCGCCTGCAGGTGCCGGTGCTGCGCGTGGCGCTGGCGGACCCGAGCTTTTTCCGCGACCTGGCGCACCCCGCGCGCAAGCTGATCGACCGCATGGGCGCCTGCGTGCTGGGCTTTGACGCCGGCGTGAGCGTGGGCGCGCTGGAGGTGGAGATCCGCCGCATCGTGCAGGTCATCGAGCAATACCCCGAGACCGGCAAACGCGTGTTCCAGCTGGTCTACGACGAGTTCGAGAAATTCCTGGCGCGCTACCTGACCGAGGATCAGACCAAGTCGCGCCTGGTCGGCCTGGCCCAGCAGGTCGAGCACAAGGAGACGCTGGCCATCCAGTACACGATCGAGCTGCGCACCATGCTGCAAAGCATGCCGGTGCGCGAGGAGATCCGCGAATTCCTGTTCAAGACCTGGGCCGAGGTGCTGGCCATGTCGGCCGTGCGCTACGGCCCGCAGAACGCGCAGACGCTGGCCTTCAAGCGCCTGGCCGCCGACCTGGTCTGGGCCTGCAGCGCCAAGCCGCACCGCAGCGACCGCGCCCGCGTCGTCGAGCGCCTGCCGGGCCTGCTTGAATGCCTGTCCGCCGGCCTGGCGCTGCTGGGCATGCAGGCACAGGCGCAGCAGACGCAGATCAAGCAGCTGACCGACATCATGTCCGAGGCCTTCGTCGCGCGCACCGACGGCATTGCACAGGAGCAGATCGAGGCGATGGCCGAGCGCCTGGCCGAACTTGAGGACTACATCGACGACGACGCGCTGGGTGACATGCCCCTGAACGCCGACAACATCGAGATGCTGCTGGGCATAGATGCCTCGTCCATCCAGGTCATTGCCGACGTGCAGGGCAGCCCGCCGCCACTGGACGACATGCTGCAGTGGGCGCGCAACCTGCAGCCCGGCTCGTGGTTCACGCTGGAGCACAACGGCGTGCAGGCGCGCGTCCAGTACATCTGGCACAGCGACCGCAAGCAGCTGCACCTGTTTGCCGCCGGAAGCGGCAACACCTACCTGATGCAGCTGGCGCGCATGGCCGCCTACCTGCAATCCGGCCTGCTGGCGCCGCAGGAGCAGGAAACACTGACGCTGCGCGCCACGCGCGAGGCGCTGACCAAGCTGGATGCCAACCCCGAGCGCCTGCTGGCCTGAGATCGTAAACACGCTCTGAAGGTGACGGGCTCCCCATCAAGTCCGTCCCGCACACGACAAAAATCCAGGTTTACTGCACCGCGCGCAGCACGCGGCGGTACTGCACCGCCTCGCCCACGTGGGCGACGGTGACCTGGTCGCTGCCCGCCAGGTCGGCCACGGTGCGCGCCACGCGCAGCGCCCGGTGCGTGGCGCGGGCCGACCAGCCCAGCCGCGCGGCAGCAGTCTGCAAGAAGCCGTGGGCGGCCGCGTCCAGCCGCACCATGTCCTGCAGCTCCTGGCCCTGCAGCGCCTGGTTGGCTTTGCCCTGGCGCGCCAGCGCGCGCTGGTGCGCGCCGGCAACGCGCTCGCGCACGCGGGCGCTGGCCTCGCCGGGCGGCGCGTCCAGCAGCTCGTCCGCGGCCAGCGCCGGCACTTCGACATGCAGGTCGATGCGATCGAGCAGCGGCCCTGACAGCTTGCCCTGGTAGCGCGCGACCTGGTCGGGCGTGCAGCGGCAGGCGCGCTGGCGCGAGCCGTGAAAGCCGCAAGGGCAGGGGTTCATCGCTGCGACCAGCTGAAAGCGCGCCGGAAACTGCGCGCGCTGCGCCGCCCGGGCAATCGTGATGTGGCCGCTCTCCAGCGGCTCGCGCAGCGCCTCCAGCGCGCTGCGGGCGAATTCGGGGAATTCGTCGAGAAACAGCACGCCCTCGTGCGCCAGCGAGATCTCGCCGGGCCGCGGCGGCGAGCTGCCGCCCACCAGCGCCACCGCGCTGCAGCTGTGGTGCGGGCTGGCCGTGGGGCGCTGCATCCACTGCGCCGGCGTGAAGCGTCCGACCAGGCTGGCAACGGCCGCGCTCTCCAGCGCCTGGGCCACGCTCATCGGCGGCAGGATGCCGGCAAAGCGCTGCGCCAGCATCGACTTGCCCGAACCCGGCGGCCCCACCAGCAGCAGGCCGTGGCCGCCGGCGGCGGCAATCTCCAGTGCCCGACGCGCACCGGCCTGGCCCTTGACGTCGGCCAGATCCGGGCCGCCCACGTGCGGCGCGGGCGTGGCTGGTTGCAGCCGCTGCCAGCCGTCGCCGTCGCCCGCGTTGCCGGGCGCCTCGCCGTCCGGCGCCTGTGGCAAAAACTGGCGTACCACGTCCAGCAGGTGGCGGGCGCGGTAAATCTGCGTGTCCGGCACCAGTGCCGCCTCCTCGGCGCTGCCCGGCGGCAACACCACGCGCAGCCCCTCGCCCTGGCTGCGCAGCGCCAGCGCCGTGGCCAGCGCGCCGCGCACCGCCCGCAGCGCGCCCGACAGCGACAGCTCGCCGGCGAACTCCCAGCCGGCCAGCCGCCGCGCGTCGATCTGGCCGCTGGCCGCCAGAATGCCCAGCGCGATCGGCAGGTCGAAGCGCCCCGAGTCCTTGGGCAGGTCGGCCGGCGCCAGGTTGACGGTGATTTTCTTGTTGGCGGGGAATTCCAGCCCCGCGTTCTGCAGCGCCGAGCGCACGCGCTCGCGCGCCTCCTTGACCTCCACGTCGGCCAGTCCCACCAGCGTGAAGCTGGGCAGGCCGTTTGCCAGGTGCACCTCCACCGTCACCGTGGGCGCCTGCAGGCCGAGCAGGGCGCGGCTTTGTACCGAGGCTAGGCCCATGGGTTCTCCTCCCGTTGCGTTCGACTGGGTGCATTGTGCAGGGCAGGCGTGGATTCACGCCGCGCGTTCAAAAAAATCAAACCCACAGGAGGCGGCCACGCGGGGGTGCGGCAGTACCATCGTCTTCATGCAAGCAGCCCTCACCCAGATCGTCGACCGTGTGCGCGAGCACGCCGGCCGGCGCCAGCGCCTGGCCCTGCGCGGCGGCGCCACCAAGTCGTTCCACCCCTGGGGCGCGTCGCCCGCGGGCGACGCGCTGGATCTGCGCGCGCTGTCGGGCGTGCTGGCCTACGAGCCCAGCGAGCTGGTCGTCACCGCGCTGGCCGGCACGCCGCTGGCCGAGCTGGAGGCGCTGCTGGCCGAGCACGGCCAGTGCCTGGCGTTCGAGCCACCGCGCTTTGGCGCCGGCGGCACGGTGGGCGGCATGGTCGCGGCCGGCCTGTCGGGGCCGGCACGTGCAAACGTGGGCGCGCTGCGCGACTTCGTGCTGGGCATCGAGATCGTCAATGGCCGCGGCCAGCTGCTGCGCTTTGGCGGCCAGGTGATGAAGAACGTCGCCGGCTACGACGTCTCGCGCCTGATGGCCGGCAGCTGGGGGCGGCTGGGTGTGATCACCGAAGTCAGCCTCAAGGTGCTGCCCGTGGCGCCGGCCGAGGCCACGCTGCGCTTTGACTGCGACCAAGCCGAGGCCCTGCAGTTGCTCAACACCTGGGGCGGCCAGCCGTTGCCGCTCAACGCCAGCTGCTGGGTCGAGGACGGCGGCCAGGGCATGCTTTTCGTGCGCCTGCGCGGCGCGCGTGCGGCGGTCGAATCGGCCTGCCGCGCCATGGGCGGCACGCTGCAGGACGCACCCAACGTGCCCGGCGACTGGCAGGCCTGCCGTGACCAGAGCCTGCCCTGGTTCACTGCGCGCGCGCCGGGTGATGCGCTGTGGCGGTTGTCGGTGCCGCAGACCGCGCCGGTGCTGCAGCTGCCCGCGGGCGTGGCGGCTGCGCTGGTCGAATGGCATGGCGGCCTGCGCTGGGTGCAGGCGCCGCCCGAGGCCGGCGATGCGCTGCGCGCCGCCGCTGCGCAGACCGGCGGCAGCGCCAGCCTGTTTGCCGCCGACGAGGCCGGCCAGGCACGGGCCGATGACCTCTTCGACCTGCAGCAGCCTGCGCTGGCGGCCATCCACCGGCGGCTGAGCCAGGCGTTCGACCCGGACGGTATTTTCAGCAGCCCCCGCAGCGCGTCGCACGTCCAGGATTGAGCCATGCAAACCCATCTCGCCCACGAATTCGCCGGCACGCTCGAAGGCCAGGAGGCCGAGGCCATTTTGCGCAAATGCGTGCACTGCGGCTTTTGCCTGGCCACCTGCCCCACCTACCAGTTGCTGGGCGACGAACTCGACAGCCCGCGTGGGCGCATCTACCTGATGAAGCAGGTGCTTGAAGGCCAGCAGCCCACCCGCAAGACGCAGCTGCACCTGGATCGCTGTCTGACCTGCCGCAACTGCGAGACCACCTGCCCCAGCGGCGTCGAGTACGGCCACCTGCTGGACATCGGCCGGCGCATCGTCGAGGAAAAAGTCGACCGCCCCAAGGGCGAGGGCGCACTGCGCTGGGCGCTCAAGGAGGGCGTGCCCTCGCCGTTGTTCGCGCCGGCAATGAAACTGGGCCAGGCGGTGCGCGGCGCCCTGCCCGCACGGCTGCGCGAGAAGGTGCCGCCGCGCCAGAGTGCGGGCCATTGGCCCACGCGCACCCATGCGCGCAAGGTGCTGCTGCTGGCCGGCTGCGTGCAACCGGCGATGAGCCCCAACATCAACCATGCAACCGCCCGCGTGCTTGACGCCGCCGGCATCCAGGTGGTGGTCGCCGCGGAGGCCGGCTGCTGCGGCGCGGTCAAGTTCCACATGAACGACCAGGACGGCGGCAAGGATCAAATGCGCGCCAACATCGACGCCTGGTGGCCCTATCTGGAGCGCGGCGAGGTCGAAGCCATCGTGATGAATGCCTCGGGCTGCGGCGTGACGGTCAAGGAATACGGCCATTTGCTGCGCAATGACGCCAAATACAGCGAGAAGGCCGCGCGCGTGAGCGCCGCCACGCGCGATCTGTCCGAACTGCTGGCCGACATCGCGCCGCGCCTGAAGAATCAGCTGCGCCGCCAGCTGCCCGGCGTCGTCGCCTGGCACCCGCCATGCACGCTGCAGCACGGCCAGCAGTTGCGCGGCGTGGTCGAGCCGCAGCTGCGCGCGCTGGGCTTCGACGTGCAGTTGCCGGCCGAGTCGCACCTGTGCTGCGGCTCGGCCGGCACCTACTCGGTGCTGCAGGCGGCGCTGTCGCAGCAGCTGCGCGCGCGCAAGCTCGGCCACCTCGGGGCGCTCGCGCCCGTGGTAATCGCCAGCGCCAATGTCGGCTGCATCACCCACCTGCAGGCAGGCACCGACACGCCGGTGCGCCACTGGGTTGAATTGCTGGACGAGGCGCTTGACGAAGCGCTGGCCTGAACCCCGCGGACGCCGGTGCGCCGCGCAATTCTGGGATGATTGCGGGTTTTGACCGATTCCGCGCCCGCCAGGGATGACCATGCAAGCCAGCGAGAACCTGCCCGCCTCCTCCGTTGCCACCACCGCCGACACCGCGCCCGCCGCACCGGTGCAGCCCGCTCCGTCCGCTACGACTGCCGCGCCCGCGCCTTCCGCGCCCGCGCCTTCCGCGCCCGCTGCCGACCCGAACGCGCCCGCAGCGCGCAAGCGCCCGCGCCGCCGCGGCGGCCAGAACCGCCAGGGTCGCAAGGATGCGGCGCCCGCCGCTTCCGCCTCCGCGGGCGGCGATGGCGCAGCGCCAGAGCGCAGGCCGGCGCGCCACCACCCGCTGCTCGACCAGCTGGCGCAGTGGCACCCGCAGCTGTTCGGCGCGGCGCTGCTGCCGCTCAAGCGCGGCATCTTCCAGGATCTGCTGGACGCGCATCCGGACGCGATCGACAAGGACGCGCTCAAGCTGGCGCTGGCGCTGCACACGCGCTCGACGCGCTACCTGAGCGTGGTCGCCCAAGGCATGGCGCGCCACGACCTGCAGGGCCAGGTGACCGAGGCCATGGCGCCCGAGCATGTGCATCACGCGTTGCTGGAGGTGTTTCGCCGTCGCCAGCTGCGCAGCAACGAAGACCTGGCGCCCAAGCTGCGCCGGCGCATCCGCCTGGCGTACGAGGCCAGCGGCCTGGCCCGCCAGGACTACGACGCGCTGGTGCGCGGGCGCGACGAACGCGCCAACGCGCTGCTGGACGAGGCCCTGGCCGAGGCCGCCGCAGACGACGCGCGCGCCGAGGCGCTCTTGCACGCCTTCGAGGCCAGCGGCCAGGACGAAGCCGGCTTTGCCGACATGTACGGCATGGACGCGCGCCAGGTGGCCCGCCAGCTCGCCCGCGCGCGCCAGCGCCGCGGCGCCTGAGCGGCGTCGCTCCAATCAGCGAAAGCAGCGGTCATGTGGCTGGGCTGGTTCAGCCTGTTCGTCGCGGTCACGGCGGTGGCCGTTGCGGCCGACAGCGCCCAGGCCACGCAGCTCGCGCGCGACTGGTGGATGGTGGCCAACTGGGCCGCGTGGGCGTTGCTGTGGGGCGCCTTCTTCGTGCTGCTGGCGCTTGGCCGCGCCATCGAGCGCGCCACCGCCTGGCTGTGCCTGGCGCAGGGCGTGCTCACCGGCTGGTTGCCCGGCTACCTGATGCTCAGCGGGCGGCTGTAGAAGGCCATCGCGGCGGGGGCGCCGCTCCCACAGCAGACAGGGCATGCAAAGGCAGCAGCGAATGGCCTCACCGCCTGCCCAGTGTTGCCAGCAGTGCGGCGCCAATGATGAGCGCGCCGCCGGCCAGCGTGGCCGCGCGTGGCTGGGCCGCGCCCAGCGCGATCGACGAGGCGCTGGCAAACACCACCTCCGACAGCAGCACCAGCGCGGTCGTGCCGGCTTTGAGGCGCGCCGCGCCGTACTGCAGCGCCCAGTTGCCCAGCGCCAGCAGCAGCGCCAGCACCGCGGCGACCAGGGCCCAGCGTGCGTCAAACGCCGGCAGGCCCGGCACCAGGCCCGCCGACTGGCCGGCCAGCGCCACCAGCGGCGCCATCACCATGCAGCCGCCGAACATCGCCGCCATGCGCGCCTGCTCGGGCACCGCGTGCATGCGCCGCAGCATCACGTTGACCAGCGCGAACAGAAATCCGCCCAGCAGCGCCAGCCAGTCGGCCAGGCCCATGGCCGCGCTCAGGTGCTGCAGGCCGCCCTCGGCCGGCCACAGCACCAGCAGCACGCCGCAGGCGGCCAGCAACAGGCGCGCAAGAGCAGCCGGCGTGGGGCGCTCGCCCAGCAGCCGCCAGGCCAGCAGCACGGCCCAGGCGGGCATCAGGTAGAACAGCAGCACCACACGCACCACGTCGCCAATGGTGATCGCCCAGTTGAACGCCACGTTGTTCAGGCCCGAGCACAGCGCCAGCAGCCCCAGCACCGGGTAGGCGCGCCACTGGCTGGCAATGCCCGGGCGCAGCGCCAGCAGCGCCCAGAAGATCGCGCCGTACATCAGCGCCGTGGCCCACAGCGGGTGCAGGCCGGCCTGCTGCATCTGGCGAAACGGCCACCAGGCCATGCCCCAGATGGCGGCATTGCACAGCAGCGCCAGGGCCGGCAGCGGAGACTTCATGGGGTTCAATGGTCGCGCCGGGCCTGGGCGCGCAGGTGCGCCATTTCCTTGCGGTAGTGGCGCACGTTGTGGACGTGCCACAGCAAAATCAGCCACATGATGCCGGCCACCGTCAACCCGAAGGCGGTGATCGCCCCAAAGGCGGTCATCCCCAGGCTGGTGAACAGGCTGTAGCAGGCGCCCATGGCCAGAATGGCCGCCTGCTCATTGAAGTTCTGCACCGCGATCGAACGCCCCGAGCCCATCAGGCAGTGGCCGCGGTGCTGCAGCAGCGCGTTCATCGGCACGACCAGAAAACCGCCCAGGCCTCCGAGCACGATCAGAAACGGCACGGCCAGCCAGATGGAGTGGATCAGGTTCATCGCCACGACCAGCAGCCCCATTGCAATGCCCAGCGGGATCACGCGCGTGGCGCGGTCCAGGCGCACGCGCATCGACGCCAGTACCGCGCCAGCCGCGGTGCCAATGGCCACCACGCCCACCAGCGCCGAGGCCTGCGTGATGCTGTAGCCCAGCGCCACCGCGCCCCAGGCCAGCACGATGTAGCGCAGGTTGCCCGAGACGCCCCAGAACAGCGTCGTCGTCGACAGCGAGATCTGGCCCAGCTTGTCGCACCACAGGCGCTGGTTGCAGGCCCAGAAGTCGGGCAGCAGCGCCAGCGGGTTGGGCGGCATGGCGTGCAGCGGCGCGTGCGTCAGCGGAATGCGCAGGTTGAACCAGGCCGCCAGCAGATAGACCGGCACCAGCGCGGCAATGGCCGCCTGCGCCGGCTGGTGGATGCCGAAGTCCATGCCCGGCATGTCGATGGCCAGCAGCACGTCTGCGATGTGCGGCGCCACCAACTGCCCGCCCAGCAGCACGCCCAGGATGATGGAGGTGATGGTCAGCCCCTCGATCCAGCCGTTGGCCTTGACCAGCTGCGAGGTGGGCAGCAGCTCGGTGAGGATGCCGTACTTGGCCGGCGAATACGCCGCTGCGCCCAGGCCGACGACGCCGTAGGCCAGCAGCGGGTGCGATCCCCACAGCATCAGCAGGCAGCCCAGTACCTTGATGGCATTGCTGATGAACATGACCCGCCCCTTGGGCAGCGAGTCGGCAAAGGCGCCGACGAAAGGCGCGAGCACGACGTAGAACAGCGCGAACATCGGCACCAGGGCCGCGCGCTGCCATTCGGAGGCGCCGTTGTTCGTCAGCAACTCGACGGCGACGACGAACAAGGCATTGTCGGCCAGCGAGCTGAAGAACTGCGCCGACATGATGGTACTGAAACCGCGCTTCATCGAATGGCTGGTGAACTCATCAGCCAGGCTGATGCATTGGGAACGCAAACACGTTCCGAGAGAACTTGAAACACTTTGCTCGCGACGGGCGGTTATATCACGCAGCCCCGCGGCGGCGGTGCCAGAATGCCCCTGGTTTCGATCCACCGGTGCGCCCGCGCCGCGCCGCCTTTGCGCGCCTTGCCGCGCACCCTGCCATGCCCCGCCCCATCCAAGCCACCATCCACGCCCGCGCCCTGCAACACAACCTGGAGCGCGTGCGCGAGAGCGCGCCCGACGCCCGCGTCTGGGCCGTCGTCAAGGCCAACGCCTACGGCCATGGCATCGAGCGCGTGTTCGACGCGCTGCGCGGCGCCGACGGCTTTGCCTTCATCGACCTGGCCGAAGGCCAGCGCCTGCGCGCGCTGGGCTGGCGCGGGCCGCTGCTGCTGCTCGAAGGCGTGTTCGAGCCGCGCGACCTGGAGCTGTGCTCGCGCCTCAATATCTGGCACGCGGTGCATTGCGACGCGCAGATCGACTGGCTCGGCCAGCACAAGACCCATGCGCCGCACCGCGTGTTCCTGAAGATGAACTCGGGAATGAACCGCCTGGGCTTTCCGCCCGAGCGCTACCGCGCCGCCTGGGCGCGGCTGGATGCGTTGCCCCAGGTCGACGAGATCTCGCTGATGACGCATTTCTCCGACGCCGACACGGCGCGCGGCATCGCGCACCAGCTTGCTGTGTTCACTGAAGCCACACGCGACCTGCCCGGCGAGCGCAGCGTATGCAACAGCGCCGCCATCCTGCGCCACGGGCACGAGGACGGCGCGCGCCTGGACTGGGTGCGCGCCGGCGTCATGCTCTACGGCGCATCGCCCGACCACCCCGGGCACAGCGCCTCCGACTGGCGGCTGCAGCCGGCAATGACGCTGTCCTCGCGCATCCTGGGCGTGCAGCAGCTGCGCGCGGGCGACACCGTCGGCTATGGCTCGCGCTTCACGGCCGACGCGGCCATGCGCATCGGCATCGTCGCCTGCGGCTACGCCGACGGCTACCCGCGCCACTGCGGCACCGGCACGCCGGTGCTGGTCGACGGCGTGCGCACGCGCACCCTCGGGCGCGTGTCGATGGACATGCTGTGCGTCGATCTCACACCCGTGCCACAGGCCGGCATCGGCAGCGCGGTGACGCTGTGGGGCCGGGCCGCCAACGGCCAGTGGCTGTCCATCGACGAGGTGGCCCAGGCTGGAGGCACCATCGGCTACGAGCTGATGTGCGCGCTGGCGCAGCGCGTGCCGGTGGTCGTGGACGGACAGTGAGCTCCCGCTCCCTGCGCCCTCGGTTGGAAGCGCCGAAATGGCTTCGCTCATATCCATTTGATGAATAGGGTCGTGTTTGCGCTAGATCAAATCGAAATCAGGGGTTTACCCGAACAATGTCCCTATGACAAATCCGGTTTTACCCACGATAAGGAGCGCACCATGACCCACGACCCCGCACGCCCCCTCCGCCGCAACGCCCTGCGCCTGACGTTGGCCGCAGCGGCTGCTGCTGCAACGCTGCTGGCCATGGCGCCGGTGCAGTCCCAGACGCAAGAGCCGGTGCAACCCATCGAGGCCGCGGTGGTGACCGAGCCGGCCAAGGTGGAACTGGGCAAGAAGCTGTGGTTCGACCCGCGCCTGTCGCGCTCGGGCTTCATCTCGTGCAACTCGTGCCACAACCTGAGCATGGGGGGCTCGGACAACCTCAAGACCTCGATTGGCGACAAGTGGCAGAAAGGCCCGATCAACTCGCCCACGGTGCTCAACTCCAGCCTGAACGTCGCCCAGTTCTGGGACGGCCGCGCCAAGGACTTGCAGGAGCAGGCCGGCGGCCCGATCGCCAACCCCGGCGAGATGGCGTTCTCGCACGACCTGGCCGTGGACATGCTGCGCTCCATCCCGCAGTACGTGACCGAGTTCAAGCAGGTCTTCGGCCATGACAGGCTCAGCATCGAGGAGGTGACCGCCGCGATCGCCGCGTTCGAGGAAACGCTGGTCACGCCCAACGCGCCGTTCGACCAGTGGCTCAAGGGCGACAAGACCGCCATCAACGCGCAAGAGCTGCGCGGCTACGAGCTGTTCAAGGGCTCGGGTTGCGTCGCCTGCCACAACGGCCCCAACCTGGGTGGCACCTCGTTCCAGAAAATGGGCCTGGTCGAGCCCTACAAGACCGACAACCCCGCCGAGGGGCGCTCCGCCGTGACCGGCAACGACGCCGAGCGCTTCAACTTCAAGGTTCCCACGCTGCGCAACGTCGAGCTGACCTACCCCTACTTCCACGACGGCGCCGCCGACACGCTGGCGCAGGCGGTGGACACCATGGGCCGCATCCAGCTGGGCCGCGAGTTCAGCGCGCAGGAAAACGCCGACGTCGTCGCCTTCCTGAAGACGCTGACCGGCGACCAGCCGCAAATGGCGCTGCCCATCCTGCCGCCGTCCAGCGACAAGACCGTGCGCCCGCAGCCGTTCGACTGAGCGACGCGCCGGTTCGTCGGCACGCGGAAAGCAAAAAGGCCAGCGCCCGGCGCTGGCCTTTTTCCGTTGGACGTCCGCAGCCGCCATGCGCTGCGTCGCGCCGCCGGTGTCAGAACGGAATGTCGTCGTCCATCTCGTCAAAGCCCGAGCCCATAGGCTGGGCCGGGGCTTGTGCTGGCGGTTGCATCGGTGCTGGTGCGCGTGGCGCGGGTGCAGGGCGCGGCGCGGGGGCCGCGCGGCGCGGCTGCTGGGCTTCGTAGCCGCCGCCGTCGCCATAGCCGCCGTCGTCATAGCCGCCGCCCTGGCCGCCACCGCCCTGACCCTGGCCCTGGCGTCCGCCCAGCATCTGCATGGTGTCGGCGCGGATTTCCGTGGTGTAGCGGTCCTGGCCGCTCTGGTCGGTCCATTTGCGGGTGCGCAGCGCGCCTTCGACGTAGACCTGCGAGCCCTTGCGCAGGTACTGGCCGACGATCTCGGCCAGGCGGCCGTTGAAGACCACGCTGTGCCACTCGGTCGCGTCGCGCATTTCGCCGGTATTTTTGTCGCGCCAGCGGTCGGTGGTGGCAATGCGAACGTTGGCGACCTGGTCGCCGCTGGGGAAGGTGCGCATTTCGGGGTCGCGCCCCAGGTTGCCGACGAGGATGACTTTGTTGACGGAGGCCATGGATGTATTCCTTGAATGGTGGCCCGGACAGCAGGGGGGAAATTTCCGGGCCAGATGCAATGCCACGCCACCCCTGCGCGGCGGGCAGGTGCGCAGGATAGCCGCTCGGCCGGCCGTGGGAAATTTTTTTGACGAAAACCCCGGGATTTTTCAGTGCGCGTGCGCGCTGTCGCGCCCGACGGGCTTGAGCGGCCAGGTCAGCACCAGCCACAGCAGGCCGATGACGGCGGTCGCCACGAACAGGCCGCTGGCGCCGTACCACTTGGCCAGCGCGCCGCCCAGTGCGCCGCCGGCAAACAAGCCGATGGACTGCAGCGTGTTGTAGGTGCCCAGCGCCGCGCCGCGCAGGCTGGCCGGCGCCATGCGCGAGACCAGGCTGGGCTGCGTGGCCTCCATCATGTTGAAGCCGCAGAAGAACACGAACAGCAGCGCGCCCATGGCCAGCAGCGTGGGCGCGGCGCCGCTGCGCGCCAGCAGCGCCAGCGCCAGCTGCACGACGGCGATCATGCCGATGGCCAGCAGCATGGCAGCGCGCAGCTTGCCGCGGCGCTCCATCGAGAACAGCCCGCCCATGGCGACGATGGACAGCACGACCGCCGGCAGATAGACCTGCCAGTGCGCCTGCTTGGCCAGGCCCGCCTGCACCAGCATGGCCGGCACGGCCACCCACATCGACATCTGGATGGTGTGCAGCGCGAACACGCCCAGGTTCACGCGCATCAGGTCGGCGTGGCGCAGCACGTCGACCAGGCGCCCGGTGGGTGCATCGGCGTGGCGACGCGGCTCGGGTGGCACTACCCACAGCACGACGGCAATGCCCGCCAGCGTCAGCGCAAAAGTGAATGCGAACAGGCCGTCCAGCCCGATGGCGCCGGCCAGCAGCGGGCCGGCCACCAGGGCAATGGCAAACATCAGCCCGATGCTGATGCCCACCAGCGCCATGGCCTTGGTGCGCACCACGTCGCGCGTCTGGTCGGCCAGCAGCGCGGTGACCGCGGCCGAGACCGCGCCCGCACCCTGCAGGCCGCGGCCCACCAGCAGGCCGGTGATGTCGGTGGCCAGCGCCGCGATCAGGCTGCCGGCGGCAAACACCAGCAGGCCGGCGACGATGACGCGCTTGCGCCCGAAGCGGTCGGACGCCATGCCCAGCGGCAGCTGCAGGAAGGCCTGCGTCAACCCATACATGCCCATGGCCAGGCCGACCAGCGCCGGGTCGTCGCCGCCCGGGTATTTGCTGGCCTCCAGCATGAAGACGGGCAGCACCAGGAACAGGCCCAGCATGCGCAGCGCAAAAATCAGCGCCAGGCTGATGCTGGAGCGTCGCTCCAGCGCGCTCATGCGTGACGACGTGGCAGCGGCGGGAGGCGATGGATTGAAAGCGGTATCCATGGATGGCGGCCCGAAAAAGGCCTGCGGGGTGGCAGGCGGTGCGTTCGGCGGCTTGGGGTGCGGTGCGCACTGCACCTGCAACGGCCGCCCCGAAGTGGGCGCGGCCGGCCCAAAGGCCCGGTGAAAGAGGGGGGGATTTTCGCTCAGAACTGCATGTCGGCTTTTTTGTCCGGGTTTGCCCTGGTTTGCCCGGATGTCCCCGAAGGGGCGCTGCGTCAGCGCCGCGCCTGAACGGCGGTATTCGGCTGCCCCTGCGTTGCAGTCCAGTCGATCAGCGCGTCCAGCGCCGCCCGCGCGCCGGCCGCGCCCTCGTGGTTGACCAGCGCCACCAGCACATAGCGCTGGCCGTCGGCGCCGTCGACAAAGCCCGCCAGCGAGGCCACGTCGCGCAGGCTGCCGGTCTTCAGGTGGGCGCGGCCGACGGCCAGCCCCTTGCGCCGGCGCAGCGTGCCGTCGACGCCGGCAATCGGCAGCGACGCCACCAGCTCGGGCATGACGGGCGAGGCCCAGGCCTGCTGCAGCATGCGCGCCAGCGCATCGGCGCTGATGCGGGCGTCGCGGCTCAGGCCGGCGCCGTTGTCCACCTGCGGCGGCTCGCCGCCGATGCGCGTGCTCCACCAGCGCGCCAGCGCCGCACGCGCGCCGTCGAAGCTGCCCACGCCACTGTCCTGCAGACCCATCGTCAAAAAGAGTTGCTGGGTCATCACGTTGTTGCTGTATTTGTTGATGGAGCGAATCACCTCGGCCAGCGGCGGCGACTGCAGCGTGAGCGCCGGGGCCAGGTTGGGCGGCACGCTGCCCTCGCGCACCTGGCCGGTCAGCGCGCCGCCCACCTCGCGCCACATCGCCTCGATGGCGCGGGCGCCGTAGCCGCCCGGGTCGGCCGGCGCCACATGCCACTGCTGCGCACCGCAACTGGCCGGGTAGCTGCCGGCAAAGGCCACCTGCCGCGCGTCGCCCAGCTGGGGTTGCAGCTGGGCGCGCCAGTCGCCGCAGGCCTGGCCGGCTGGCGCCAGCGCCACGCTGACGGGCAGCTGCACGCCGGCCAGCGGCGGCTCGTAGGCAATGCGTGCCACGCCGGCCGCAGTGTCGGGCGTGAAGCTGAGCGTGAGCGACTTGAAGTTGATCAGCAGCGCGTCGGGCGCCGCGTTGTAGGGGCGCCAGGGTTCGTCGTCGAACGCGGCCGCGTCGTGTGTGGGCAGCACAAACGCGCTGCGGTCGAGCACGATGTCGCCCATCACGACGGTCACGCCCTGCGCGCGCAGGCGCTGCATCAGCAGCCACAGGCGCTCAACGACCAGCTGCGGGTCGCCCTGGCCGCGGATGTAGACATTGCCCTGAAGCCGCCCGTCGACCGGCTGGGCGTCCAGGTAGACCGTCGTCGGCCAGGTATAGGCCGGGCCCAACAGCTCAAGCGCGGCGTAAGTGGTCACCAGCTTCATCACCGACGCCGGGTTGGACTGCGTGTCCGCGCGCCAGGCCAGCAGCGGCTGCGCGCCGGGTGAGGCCGGGGCGACGACGACGGACAGCGCCTGGGCCGGCAGCTTGGCGCGCTGCAGCGCGGCCAGCACCGGCGCGGGCAGCGTGGCGGCGGTGCCCGCAGCTGCGGGCACCGGTGCGGCCAGCGCCAGGCACAGGGCGGCGGCCAGGACGGAGAGGAGGGAGAGCGGGCGCATTGCGCAAGTCTATGCCCGCGCGGGCGCGCCGATGGCCGGTGGGGCGGGCGTATTTCAGGATAATCCGGCGCAATGAAACTGCTTGCCTTCGATACCAGCACCGATACCATGCACGTGGCCGTGCAGCACGGCGACCGCGTGCTGGCGCACCAGGGGCCGGGCGGCGCGCAGGCGTCGGCCCATTTGATTGCCACCGTGCTGGACTTGCTTGCCCAGGCCGGCCTGGCGCTGGATGCGCTTGACGCGCTGGTCTTTGGCCGCGGTCCCGGCTCGTTTACCGGGCTGCGCACCGCCTGCTCGGTTGCGCAAGGGCTGGCGTTTGGCGCGCGCGGCGGCGCCGGCCTGCCGGTGCTGCCCGTCGACACGCTGCAGGCGGTGGCCGAGCAGGCGCGGCTGGATCATGGCTGCACCCAGGTTGTTGCCACGCTGGACGCGCGCATGGGCGAGGTCTACAGCGCGGCCTTGCAGTGGCAGGACGGGCGCTGGCAGCAGCAGGGCGACTTTGCCCTGGGCGCGCCCGAGACGGTGCAGCTGCCCGCGGGCTGGGCGCTGGCGGGCAACGCCCGCGCAGCCTACGGCGAGCGGCTGGCGCCACAGGCGCCGGCGGAGTGCATCGCCACCGCGCTGCCCACGGCGCGCGCGCTGCTGAGCCTGGCGCCGGCGCTGTTGCAGGCGGGCGCGGCGGTGGCGCCCGACGAGGCGCTGCCTTTGTACGTGCGCGACAAGGTGGCGCAGACCACGCAAGAGCGGGAGGCGGCCCGGCGCGCGGCCGGCAAGCCGTGAGCGCGGTGCCGGACATCCCGCAGGAGGCGCGCTTCGAGCCGCTGTCGCTGGCGCGCCTGGACGCGTTGATGGCCGTCGAGGACAGCGCCTACGCCCACCCCTGGTCGCGCGGCAATTTCATCGACGCGATGGCCGCCGGCTACACCATCGAGCTGCTGCTGGCCGGCGAGACGCTGCTGGGCTACTTCGTCGTGATGCAGGGCGTGGATGAGGGCCATTTGCTCAACATCACCGTCGCGCCTGCCTACCAGCGCCAGGGCTGGGCCTGGGTCATGCTCGACGCGCTGGCGCTGTGGGCGCGCGCGCGCAACGCCCAGGCGCTGTGGCTGGAGGTGCGCGTGAGCAACCAGCGCGCGCAGCAGATCTACGAGGCGCACGGCTACCGGCGCGTGGGCCTGCGCAGAAACTACTACCCCGCCGGCGACGGCCTGCGCGAAGATGCCGTCGTGATGAAATTGCCGCTATGAGCCTGGAACTCGACCCCCGCCAGCGGGCCATGCTGCAGGAGATGGGCGTGACCGTCTGGCTGCCGGCGCCGCCGAAGCCGGCGGCCCCGGCGCCTGCTCCGGTCGCGGCCGTGCCCGCCCCTGCCCCTGCCCCCGCTCAGGGATCACCGGCCGCCGCCATGCCGGTGGCACCCCGCCCGCCCGCGGCCGCTGCGCCGCCTGCCGCCCGGCCCGCAGCCGCGCCCGCAACTGCCCCTGCACGTGCGGGCCAGGCGCCGGCGCTGCAGCTGCATGCGCCCGTGCTGCTGTACCCGCAGGGTGCAGATGTGCCGCCGCAGTCCAGTGGCGGCGGCTGGCTGGTCATCGTCGAAGGCCGCGACCCCGCGCAGCCGCTGGCGGGCGACGCCGGCCGGCTGCTAGACAACATGCTGCGCGCGCTCGGCCTGCACCGGAACCCGCGCTGCCACGCGGCCGTGCTCACGCGTGCGGCGCAGGGCGACGGCGCCGCGCCGCAGGCAACCCTGGAGCAGGTTGCGGCCGACCTGCGCCCGGACATGGTGCTGGCGCTGGGCCTGGGCGCGGCGCGCCACGTGCTGGCCAGCCATGAGCCGCTGGGGCGCCTGCGCGCCCAGCCCCACCGATTGGCCGATGGCACGCCCGTGGCCGTCAGCCACGACCCCGGCTACCTGCTGCGCACGCCCCAGGCCAAGGCCGCCACCTGGGTCGACCTGTGCCGCGCGCTGGCGCTGGTGCGCGCGCAGGCCTGATTCCATTTTTAAATCAAACGGTTACTTTGTCGGCTTCGCTTGCCGTGCTGCAGCACTGTCTGCGCTGCGCCTTCGCGTACCCGATTGATTGAAAAATGGAATGACACGGTTTCGCTTTCAGACGCATCACTGCGTTGGTTCGCCCTGCCGTGCCACGGCACTGCCCACGGCTTCCCGCCTCATCTTTGCCGGGTGGGTTTTCTGTTTCTGGCAATCAACAGCAAAAACCACGCGGCGGCACCGGCGATGCCCGCGGCAATGCAGGCCCGGTGCAGCGCGTCGGGCGACACGAGATGGAGCAGCGGATTGCCCGCATACAGCGGCACCAGCGGCGTCATGTCGGCTTGCATGATGCTGTCGATGGCCACGTGCAGCAGCGTGCCGGCCAGCGCGCTGCCCAGCGCCACCTTGGTGGCCAGCTGCGTGGGCTGGGCAAACCGGCCCAGGTTCCAGCGCCACAGCTGGCGGTTGCAGCGTGTCGCCAGCAGGCGGCACACCCACGGGGCGACGGCGGCGACCAGGAAGGCGACCAGCACGGCCACCGGGTAGTTGTGCGTGTAGCCCGGCTGCGCCGGTGCGCAGCGCAGCGCGGCGATCAGCGGCTCGATGTCCATGGCGACCTGGGCCAGGCCAAAGGTCACCATGCTGAAGCGCTGACCGGCGACTGCTTTGATGACCATACCTGGCCCCAGGTGGAAGGCAGTGAAAGGCATAGAGGTTGGGGGAGATGGCAGCCCCGGGCGCGCACCGAAAGCGCGATGGGACGCGGCATTGTTACATAATCGTAACTAAATGTGCGATCCTCTTGCGCGTATCGCCGCAGTGGTGCGGGCTGGGGCGGTGCGCCATGGCGGGCGCGCACTGCTGCGATAATCCCCGGTTTGCGCAAGGCAAGGAGAGCATCGCCATGGAAGCCAGCCCCAGTTGCTAGCTTTCAGCTCCTGCACCGATGGTGGGGGCTGAAAGCGCCCCGTCCCACACAACAACACACCGTCACCGCAATCCGGGAGTGAGCCATGCTCAATGTTTTTTCGCTCGTCAATGGCCGGCTGGTCCAGGAAGAGATCGAGTCGCTGCAGGAGCTGTCGCAGTTCCAGCCGATCTGGGTGGACCTGGAGTCGCCGACGCTGCAGGAAAAGCGCTGGATCAAGCAGTACTACGGCCTTTCGATCCCCGAAGACGCGATGGAGGAGGACATCGAGGAGTCGGCGCGCTTCTACGAGGAAGACAACGGCGAGCTGCACCTGCGCAGCGACTTCCTGATCGACGATGACGACGACCCGCGCTCGGTGCGCGTGGCCTTCATCCTCAACCAGCACAACACCGAGCTCAAGAGCTGCGGCGTGCTGTTTTCGGTGCACGACGCCGACATTCCCGTCTTTCGCCTGGTGCGCATGCGCGCGCGCCGCGCCCCGGGGCTGATCGAGGATGCCAAGGAGGTGCTGCTCAACCTGTTCGACACCGATGTCGAGTATTCGGCCGATACGCTCGAAGGCATTTACGATGACCTGAAGAAGGTCAGCGACCAGGTGCTCGAAGGCCAGGTGACCGACGACTACGCCCAGCAGGTGCTGGCCGACATCGCCTGGCAGGAGGACTTGAACGGGCGTATCCGCCGCAACATGCTCGATACGCGCCGCGCGGTGAGCTTCATGATGCGCAGCAAGATGCTGGACGCCGAGCAGTTCGAGGACGCGCGCCAGATCCTGCGCGACATCGAGTCGCTGGACAGCCACACGCAGTTCCTGTTCGACAAGATCAACTTCCTGATGGACGCGCTGGTGGGTTTTCTGAGCATCAACCAGAACAAGATCATCAAGATCTTCTCGGTGGCCAGCGTCGCGCTGCTGCCGCCCACCTTGATCGCCAGCGTCTACGGCATGAACTTTCAGGCCATGCCCGAGCTGCAGTGGAAGTACGGCTACATATTCGCCCTCGTTCTGATGGTTGCCAGCGCGCTGGTGCCCATGATGTATTTCCGCAAGCGCGGCTGGCTCAAGTAAGCCTGGGCGCCAGGGCGCGTGAAGACTGCCTGAATACGCATTCGCAGCGCTGGCATTGCGCACCGGCGTTGTCGCCCGTGCGCGGCAGGCGTACCGTTCACGACAGATGGACGGCGTGGCGGTGCAGGCGCCATGAAAGACCATGAGCAGGGTTTCTTAAGCTTCGGCTAAGGCAGGCTGTCCACAGTCAATGCAACGCGCAGGCCCGTGTTGGCGCGCGCTTCGATTGTTTTGGACCATGAAAGGAACAGCCATGAATGCAACAGCCCCCACCCCCGTACGCGCCAGCACCACGCTCAGCCTGAAGGGCAAGACTGCCCTCGTCACCGGCGCCGCCAGCGGCCTGGGCAAACGCATTGCCGAGGTGTTTGCCGACGCCGGCGCCAACGTGGTGATTGCCGACCTGCGCCTGGCCGACGCCCAGGCCACGGCCGATGCGATTGCCAAGAAGGGTGTCAAGACGCTGGCCGTCGCGATGAACGTGACCGACGAGGCGGCTGTCGATGCCGGTTTTGCGCAGGTGCAACAAAGCCTGGGCGCGGTCGACATCCTGGTGAGCAACGCCGGCATCCAGATCGTCGCGCCCATCCAGGACTTCACCTTCGCCAACTGGAAGAAGCTGCTGGCGGTGCACCTGGACGGCGGGTTTCTGACTTCGCGCGCCGCGGTGCGCCAGATGATCGCATCGGGGCGCGGCGGCTGCCTCATCTTCATGGGCTCGGTGCACTCCAAGGAGGCGTCCAGGCTCAAGGCCCCCTACGTCACCGCCAAGCATGGCCTGGAAGGGCTGGCCAAGGTGATCGCCAAGGAGGGTGCGGAGCACAACATCCGCGCCAACGTCATCTGCCCGGGCTTCGTGCGCACGCCGCTGGTCGAAAAGCAGATCCCCGAGCAGGCGCAGGAGCTGGGCATCAGCGAGGCCGACGTGGTCAAGACCGTGATGCTCAAGGACACCGTGGACGGCGAGTTCACCACCGTGGACGACGTGGCCCAGGCCGCGCTCACCTTTGCCGCCTGGCCGAGCAACGCGCTGACCGGCCAGTCGCTGGTGGTCAGCCACGGCTGGTTCATGCAGTGAGCGCCAGCGTGCTCACCGCACAACGCACAGGAGAGATGACCATGTCAACCGCTGCACCCCAAACCCTGGGCAGCCACATCGTGATGGCCGTGTTTGATACTCACGAGGGCGCCGATGTCGCCGTGCGCCAGCTCGGCAGCGCCGGCGTGCCGCTGGCCGCCGTGTCGGTAGTGGGCAAGAATTACCACAGCGAAGACCAGCCCGTCGGCTATTTCAACGCGGGCGACCGCGCCCGCTACTTCGGCAAGCAGGGCGCTTTCTGGGGCGGGCTGGCCGGGCTGCTGCTGGGGTCGGGGTTTTTCTTCATCCCGGTCGTCGGCCCAGTCGTGGCGCTCGGCCCGATGGCGTCGATCATCGTCGGCGGCATCGAGGGCGCGGTGCTCGCCGGCGGCGCGTCGGCGCTGGTGGGTGCGCTCACCGCTGTCGGCGTGCCCAAGAATTCGGTCGTGCGCTACGAGACCGCGATCAAGGCCGACAAATTCCTGGTCACCGTGCACGCGCAGCAGGTGGACGTGGCGCGCGTGCAGCAACTGCTGGGCCAGGCCGGCGGCAGCGAGGTGGAGGCCCATGCGCTGGCCACGACGGCCTGACAGACTTTGCTTCAAGCCCCTGCGCGACGGGCGTGAGCGATGACACCACAGGACACGGCATCGTCGTCCTCGGCCACGCCGGTCGAGGAAGGGCCGGGTGGCGCAGGGAGCTGGCCGCTGGCGCTGGCCGTGCTCGGCGTGGTCTATGGCGACCTGGGCACCAGCACCATCTACGCGCTGCGCGCCGCGTTCTCGGCACAGGCGGGGGCGCTGGCGCCCAGCGCGGCCAATGTGCTGGGCATGGTCTCGCTGGTGCTATGGACGCTGCTGCTCGTCGTGACGTTGAAATACGTGGTGTGCGTGCTGCAGGCCGACAACCGCGGCGAGGGCGGCGTCTTCGCGCTGATCGCGCTGCTGCGGCCGTGGCGCGGACTGGATCGCTGGGGCCGGCGCGCGCTGATCCTGACCGGCCTGGCGGGCGCGTCGATGCTGTACGCCGGCATCATGATCACGCCGGCCATCTCGATCCTGAGCGCGGTCGAGGGCCTGGCGATCGTCTCGCCGCGCCTGGGCGGCTTCGTGGTGCCGGCCACCATCGCCATCCTGGCGCTGCTGTTCGCGGTGCAGCATCTGGGCACGGCGCGCATCGGCGCCCTTTTCGGGCCGCTGATGGCGCTGTGGTTTGCCGCCATCGCGGCGCTGGGGCTGTATGGCATCGTGCAGGCGCCCCAGGTGCTGGCGGCGGTCGACCCGCGCCACGCGCTGCATTTCTTCGGCGCCAACGGCGTGGCCGGCTTCGTCGTGCTGTTCGCGGTGTTCCTGGTCACCACCGGGGCCGAGGCGATGTACGCCGACATCGGCCATTTCGGGCGCGCGCCGATCCGTCGCGCCTGGTTCGTCATGGTGCTGCCGGCGCTGGTGCTCAATTACTTCGGCCAGGGCGCCGTGTTGCTGCGCGATGCGCATGCCGTGCAGCAGCCGTTCTTTCACCTGGCGCCGGCGCCGCTGTTGCTGCCGGTGGTGGTGCTGGCGACGCTGGCCACCGTCATCGCCTCGCAAGCGGCCATCACCGGCGCGTTCTCGATGACGCGCCAGGCCGCGCAACTGGGCCTGATGCCACATTCGCGCGTGGTGCAGACTTCGGACGAAACCGTCGGCCAGGTCTACGTTCCACTGGTCAACTGGATGCTGATGGGCGCGGCCATCGTGCTGGTGGTGCTGTTCCAAAGCTCCGACCGGCTGGCCAGCACCTACGGCATCAGCGTCAGCACCACCATGGTGGTGACGAGCATCCTGGCGTTCTTCGTGGTGCGCGAGCGTGGCCACTGGCACTGGGCGGCGGCGCTGCTGTTCCTGCTGGGCTTTCTGCCGATCGACCTGGCCTATCTTGGCGCCAACGCGCTGCAGATCCCGCACGGCGGCTGGTTCCCGGTGCTCGCTGGCGCGGGGTTTTTCACCGTCATGTCCACCTGGCGGCGCGGCGGCGAGCTGCTGGGGCGCCAGGCGGGCGAGAACGCGCGCACGCTGGACGATTTGCTCCATGTCTTCGAGCGCGACCAGGTTGCGCGCGTGGCCGGCACCGCGGTGTTCCTGACGGCGCAGCGCGGCGGCATGCCCGCGGCGCTGTGCCACCACGTCGAGCGCAACCATGCGCTGCAGCGTCAGGTGGTGCTGCTGACGGTGTCGATCGAGGACGTGCCGCGCGTGAGCGGTGACGAGCGCATCGAGCTGCACGATCTGGGCCTGGGATTTTTTCGTGTGGTGCTGCACTACGGCTACATCCAGGGTGTGAACCTGCCCGCCGACCTGGCGGCCTGCGGCGACCGCGGCCTGACGATCGACCTGGCGGCGGCCACCTACTACATCGAATACCGCTCGCCCCTGAGCGCCCACGGCCGGCGCGACGGCATGGCCGCCTGGCGCGACCGCCTGCTGGGCGTGCTGGTGCGCAACTCGGCCGACGTGACCCAGGGCTTTCGCATCCCGGTCGACAAGATCGTCGAGGTGGGCCTGCGGGTGCGCATTTGATGCGCGAATGCCAATGCGCCCGGCGAATCCACTTTGCCTATAGCCAGGACGCCATCGGTTCGATACGGGCAGCCATTTGCCAAGCGCCAGTACGAGGAATACCGTGGAATTCCCCGCAATCGACACAAGGAGACCGTCATGGAAAAAGACATTCAGGGCCCGCAGCGCCTGGGGCCGCTGACCCCACTGGTGGGTGAATGGGAGGGCAACGCCGGCGTCGACCTGTCCTACCACAACGAGGACGACGTCACTGGCGAGACCGGCTACTTCGAGAAGGCCGTGTTCCGCCCCATACCGAAGCAGGAGAACGGCAAGCAGTCGCTCGAAGGCCTGACGTACCACATGACCGCCTGGCGCCACGGCGAGGAGGCCATGAACCCGTTCCATGACGAGGTCGGCTACCTGCTGTGGGAGAAGGCCACCGGCCAGGTCATGCGCGCCGTCGTGTTCGGCCGCGGCATTGCGGTGCTGCAGGGCGCTACGGCCCAGCCGCGCGACAGGGCGATTGCCTTCAAGGCCACGCCCGGCGACCCGTCGTTTGGCATCCTGCAGAACAAATACCTGCTCGAACGCGCCGAGCTGCGCGAGTTCACGACCACCTTCACCTTCAACGCCGACGACAGCTTCAGCTACAGCTCGGATCTGGTGCTCAAGCTGGCGGCCCAGGGTGGCAAGGAAATGCACCACACCGACCGCAACACGCTGCACCGGGTCAAGAGCCATGGCGGCGCCGAAGGCTGACGCGGGCCGCGCGCCCGGGCGTGCGGGTGCATCGCGCAGTGCATATCGATGAAAGAAAACGGTCTAAGAGGATGGCCGTTTTTTGCGCCTGTTCGCAGACGCTTGCGGCACAATGCGCGGGTTTTCCCGTGAGATTGTCCGGCCGCGGCTGCGAGGATCTTGTCCAGTGCACCGCCATGAGGCAGCTGCCGCAGCCTTTCGCGGATGCGCCGCCCGTCCAGCGATGCCGTCCAACCCTTTTTCATCGACCATGAGCGCATTCCTCGAAGAGCGGGTCCTCTCCGTGCACCACTGGACCGACCGCCTGTTTTCCTTCAAAACCACACGCGACCCCGCCCTGCGGTTCTCCAACGGCCACTTCACGATGATCGGGCTGAAGGTGAACGACAAGCCGCTCTTGCGCGCCTACAGCATCGTCAGCGCCAATTACGAAGAGCACCTGGAGTTCCTCTCCATCAAGGTGCCCGACGGCCCGCTGACCTCGCGCCTGCAGCACATCCAGGTGGGCGACTCCATCGTCGTCGGCAAGAAGCCCACGGGCACGCTGCTCATCGACTACCTGCTGCCCGGCAAGCGCCTGTACCTGCTGTCCACCGGCACCGGGCTGGCGCCGTTCCTGAGCGTGATCCGCGACCCCGACACCTATGAGCGCTTCGAGCAGGTCGTGCTGGTGCACGGCGTGCGTCAGGTGGCCGAGCTCGCCTACCACGACTACCTCACGCGCGAACTGCCCAAGCACGAGCTTCTGGGCGAGATGATCAGCGGCCAGCTCAAGTACTACCCCACGGTCACGCGCGAACCGTTCAGGAACCAGGGCCGCATCAACGAGCTGATCGACAACGGCAAGCTGGCCGCCGACCTGGGCCTGCCCGCGCTCAACCCGCTGGAAGACCGCGTGATGCTGTGCGGAAGCCCCGAGATGCTGGCCTCGCTCAAGGCGCTGCTGGAGGGCCGCGACTTCGAGGAAGGCAACACCACGCGCCCGGGCGACTTCGTGATCGAGCGCGCCTTCGTCGAAAAATGACCGCGCCGGCCGACGCTGGGGCCGCTGCCCCGCTGCGCATTGCGCTGGTGGGCATGCCCGGCAGTGGCAAATCGACCGTTGGGCGCCACCTGGCGCGCCGCCTGCGCCTGCCGTTCGCCGACCTGGACCAGTTGCTCGAACAGCAGCTGGGCACCAGCATCCGCCAGCATTTCGAGACGCATGGCGAGCAGGACTTTCGCGACCGCGAGGCCGCGCTGCTGGCCGACCTGGCGCGCGCCGGCGGCCCGCTGGTGCTGTCCACCGGCGGCGGCGCCGTGCTGCGCGAGGCCAATCGCCAGGCGCTGCGCGCGGGGTTCGACCCCGTGATCTACCTGCGCGCCTCGGCCGACGAAATCTTCCGGCGCATCCGCCATGACCGCAGCCGCCCGCTATTGCAGGTGAGCGACCCGCTGGATCAGCTGCGCCAGCTGCACCGCGTGCGCGATCCGCTTTACCGCGAGGTGGCGCACCACGCCGTTGAAGCGAGGCGCCCGTCGGTGCAACGCCTGGTGCAGCTCGTCGTCGCGCAGCTGGAGCTGTCCGGGCGCTGCCCGGCGCTGGCTGACAACGAGCCGCCGGCCGAAGACCCGGGCACGGCGCAGCCGCCACTGGTGCGGCTGCTGCGCATCCACGGCAAGGTGCAGGGCGTGGGCTTTCGCCAGTCCACCGTCGAGGTGGCGCAGGGCCTGGGCCTGCGCGGCTGGGTGCGCAACCGCCGCGACGGCAGCGTCGAGGTGCTGGCCAGCGGCGCCGAGATCGACGTCCAGGCGCTGATCACCTGGGCGCACGGCGGCCCGCCCGCCGCGCGCGTCGAGCGCGTCGAAGTGCAGCCCGCGCTGCTGCAGGCGGGCGACGCGCTGCCCGGCTTCGAGCAGCGCCAGACGCTGTAGCGCGCCTTCCCTCGTTTTTCCTGAGCGCTTCGGCGCTCAGCGCATCGCAAACGACTCGCGGTGCAGGCGCCAGTCGCGGGCGTCGTGGCGTTCGAGCGCGTCGCCGAGGCCCTGCGGGCCGCAGTACCAGATGTCCAGCGCGTCTTTTCCGGCCAGGTTGCGCGGCGACAGGCGTTGGCCGTGGGCCTGGCTGTGCACCGTGAGCGTGACCGCGGGCCGGGCGCCGGCGCACAGCTGGCGCAGGCGCGCCAGCAGCGGGTCGCGGTCGGCGTCGCGGGTGCAGTAGTGCATTTGCACCGGTTGCGCGCCGGGCGGCTGCACATGACCCCTCTGGCGCGCCTCCAGCAGTGCCAGGAATGGCGTGATGCCCACGCCCGCGGCCACCCAGACCTGCTGGCGCCGGGCACTGCCGCGTCCGTCGAAGTGGCCGTAGGGGCCTTCGATGTCCACGCGCTGGCCGGTGCGCAGGCGGCTGGCCAGCGTGCGGGTGTAGTCACCCAGCGGCTTGATGACCAGGCGCAGCAGCGCCTCGCCCGCGTCGCTCTCGGCCAGGCCGTCCGCGCTGGCAATGGTGAACGGGTGCGCGCCTTCGCCGCGGTCGAAGCGCACAAAGGCGAACTGCCCGGCACGGTGGCCCGGCCAGCTGGCGGGCATGGCGCAGGTTACCTCCAGCGGCGCGTCGGCACCCTGGCCCAGCAGCTGCACGTGCGCGATGCGCGCCGCGTGGTTGCGCCGCACGCCCACCCAGCCGGCCAGTGACCACAGCGCGGCGGCGCTGCCGGCCAGCATCAGAGTGACCATCAGGGCGCCCAGCGGCGAGGCCCACAGGTACAGCGGCGTGAGCGCCACCGCGTGGAACACCAGCGCCAGGTACAGCAGCGGCATGGCGCGGTGCAGCACGCGCCAGTTGCGGTAGGGCAGCAGCCGCGTGAGCAGCGTCAGCGCCACCATGGCCAGCAGCAGGTAGAAGGCCCATTCGCCCGCGTCCTTGGCCAGGCCGCGGCTGTCGGTCAGCCAGGCCCAGACGGCGTCGCGCCCGGGCTTGCCGGCGCGGCCCCACAAGTCCTTGATCCAGCCGCCGCCCTCCTTGGCGCCCCAGTGGGCAATGGCCGCCAGCGCCGCGCCGATGCCCGCCCATTTGTGCAGGCGGTAGACCTGGTCCATGCCGCCCAGCGGGCGCTCCAGCAGCGGGTGGCGCAGCGCCAGCACCATTACCAGGCTCATCAGCCCCATGCTCCACAGGCCGCTCAGGTAGATGGCGTGGCGGCGCAGCATCCACCAGCCGCCTGCCGCGCCCTGGGTGTCGACGAGCGGGCTGATTCCCAGGTCGGCAGGCGCGGCGGCGATCCAGGCGGCGGTGATCAAGAGCAGATAGAGCGACAGGGCGGTTTTGGTTCTCATGCGGCCTCCGTGGTGGTGTTGGTGCCGGCGCCGGGCGCGCCGAAGAAGATCAGTGCTTGTCGTAGGTGCGTGTGTGCTCGATGGCGCCGCTGCTGCCGTTGACGTAGAGCTTGACGCTCTCGTTCTGCGCGTTCAGCGCCTTGACCTCGTAGCGGCCCTTGTCCCACTCGATCTCGCGGATCGCGTGCATGCCGGCGGCCTCCATGCGCTGGTAGATGTCGCCAATCGTCAGTTGCGCGCCCTGCGGCGCCATGCGCACCGCGGCCGGTGCTGCGGTGGCGGCGGGCGTGGCGGCTGGCGCGGTCTGGGCCTGTGCCAGCCCGGCGTACAGGCCGGTGGACAGCGCGCCGGCAGCGGCGGCGGCGATGAGGAAGCGGCGGGTAGCGGTGGTGATCATGGTCTGGACTCCTGTGAAGAAAGATGCAACGGCGGGTGCCGCCGTGCCGTCATTGTTCAAAACCCGGCATGAATCGAAGCTGAAGGCGGCGTTCACCAGCGGTTCATCGGCGCGGCGGTATAAAAACGCCATGTCCGCCTTCACCTCTCCCCTGTCGCAACGTATGGTTCAACCAGTGCTGCTGGCCCTTGCGCTGGCGCTGGCCGCGCCGGCATGGGCCGACCACGACCGCAAGGACAGCGACCACGACCGCAAGGACAGCGACCACGACCGCGCGCGCCATGCGCTGCAGCAAGGCCAGGTGCTGGCGCTGCGCAGCGTGCTCGACCAGGTCGAGCGCGAGCAGCGTGGCCAGGTGCTGAAAATCGAATTCGACGAGGACGACGGCCGTTTCTTCTACAAAATCCGCCTGTTGCAGCCGGACGGGCGCGTGGCCAAGCTCAAGGTCGACGCGGTGACCGGCGCCGTGCTGTCGATCAAGCGTAAGGGGGACTGATGCGGATTCTTGTAGTCGAAGACGAGCCCACGCTGAATGCCCAGCTGGTGCAGGCAATCGCGGCGGCGGGCCACACGGTGGAGGCGGCGCTGGACGGCGTGCAGGCGCATTACCTGGGCGAGGTGAGTGACTTCGACGCCGTGGTGCTCGACCTGGGCCTGCCGCAGCTCGACGGCCTGTCGGTGCTGCGCCGCTGGCGCGCGGCCGGGCGCGGCATGCCGGTGCTGATCCTGACGGCGCGCAGCGCCTGGGAGGAGAAAGTCGCCGGCATCGACGCCGGCGCCGACGACTACCTGGCCAAGCCGTTTCATATGGAAGAGCTGCTCGCGCGCCTGCGTGCGCTGCTGCGCCGCCTGGGCGAGCACGCCAGCGCGCTGTGGAGCTGCGGCGCGATCACGCTGGACACGCGCCAGGCGCGCGTGACGGTCGACGGCCAGCCACTGGAGCTGACCAGCCACGAGTTCAAGCTGCTGTCGCTCCTGATGCAGAAAAAAGGCGAAGTGCTCTCGCGCACCGTGCTGTCCGAGCACCTGTACCCCGAGGACAGCGACCGCGACTCCAACACCATCGAGGTCTTCATCGCCCGCCTGCGCAAGAAGCTGCCCGCCGGCAGCATCGAGACCGCGCGCGGCCTGGGCTACCGGCTGGTGGACGCGGGCGCCGGCGCATGACGCGCGCGCCGCGCCTGGGCTCGCTGCGCCTGCGCCTGCTGGCCGGCACGCTGGCCTGGGTGCTGGTCGCGCTGGCGGTCGCCTTCTGGGGGCTGCGCGCGTTGTTCCAGGAGCACATCACGCAGCAGCTGCAGCAGCAGCTGGTCGCGCAGCTCGACATGCTCAGCGCCGCGGTCGACTGGGACGAGCACGACGGCCGCATCCAGGTCGGCCCCATGGCTGCCGATGCGCGCCTGCAGCAGCCGCTGTCGGGCCTGTACTGGCAGATCGACCGCCTGGGCGACGCGCCGAAGGAGGCGCTGCAGCGCTCGCGCTCACTGTGGGATCGCTCGCTGCACCTGCCCGCGCCGCCTGCGCAGTACCCGCCCCAGGGCTGGCGCGCGTTCGACGTGGCCGACGGCCAGGGCCATGTGCTCCTGGCCGTCGCGCGCCCGCTGCAGCTGCCCGAGGACGACGCGCCGCCGCTGCGCCTGGTGGTGGCCGGCGACAAGGCGCTGCTGGCCGAGCCGCTGCAGCGCTTCACCCACATGCTGCTCATTGCGCTGGGCGTGCTGGCCGCGGGCCTGCTGGTGGCCGTGGCGGTGCAACTGCAGCTGGCGCTGCGCCCGCTTGCGCGATTGCGCCAGCAACTGGCCGAGGTGCGCGCCGGCCGCGCGCCGCAGCTGCCCGGCCCCTATCCACGTGAGCTGCAGCCGCTGGTGCAGGAGTTCAACCACGTGCTGGTGCACGACGCCGAGATGGTGGCCGCCGCGCGCACGCAGGCGGGCAACCTCGCGCATGCGGTCAAGACGCCGCTGGCCGTCCTGGCCAATGCAGCGCAGCAAGACGAGTCGCCCCTGGCCCGGCTGGTGGCCGAGCAGGTGGCCAGCGCGCGCCGCCAGGTCGACTGGCACCTGGCGCGCGCGCGCGCCGCCGCTGCGGTGCGCGCCACCGGCATGGCCACGCCGGTGCGCGAGCCACTGCTGGCGCTGCTGCGCACCATGGGGCGGCTGCACGCGCAGCGCGGCGTGCAATTCACGCTGGCAGGCGGTGCGCAGGACGGCAGCTTTCGCGGCGAGACGCAGGACTTGTACGAGCTGCTGGGCAACCTGCTGGACAACGCCGGCAAATGGGCGCGTTCGCGCGTCGAGGTCGATGTGCAACGCCAGGGCGACCAGCTGTGCTTCACGGTCGATGACGACGGCCCCGGCATTCCCGAGGCGGCGCGCACGCAGATGTTCCAGCGCGGCGTGCAGCTCGACGAGCAGCGCCCGGGTTCGGGCCTGGGGCTGGACATCGTGCGCAACCTGGCCGAAACCTATGGCGGCAGCATTGCGGTGCTGACCTCGCCGCTGGGCGGAGCGCGCCTGCGCCTGTGCCTGCCGGCCAGTGGTTGAGGTTTTGTGTATTACTGAGTATTGCTAAATCATCTAATTACAGTAATATTTAGCCCATGAAAGCTTTCGACCAGCCACTGAACGCCAAAGTCTTGCCGCGCGCCCTGCTGCTGGAGCTGCTGCTGGCCAACGACGGGCAGCCGCTGCTGGTCAGCCGCGCGGTGGCCGCCGGCGCGCTGTTCGACATTTCCGCCAACCACCTGCGCGTGGCGCTGGCGCGGCTGTCCGCGCAAAGCCTGGTGCAGGCGGCCGGGCGCGGCGCCTGGGTGCTGGGGCCTGCCGCGCGCGAGCTGGCGCACGACGTGGCCCGCTGGCGCGGCGCGGCGCAGCGCATGCGCGCGGACAACGGCCAGTACGTGGCGGTGCACTGCGCCCATCTGGGGCGTGGCGACCGCACGCAGATCCGCCAGCGCGAACGGGCGCTGCGCATGCTCGGCTTTGCCCCGCTGCACCGCGACCTGTGGCTGCGCCCGGACAACATCGAGGCCGACGTCGCTGCGGTGCGCGCCCGCCTGTACACGCTTGGGCTGGAGAGCGACGCGCTGGTCTGCGGCTGCCACGACCTGGACGCGGCCACACAGGTGCGCGTGCGCCAGCTGTGGGACGCCTCTGCGCTGGACGCGGGTTACCGCAAGACCATCGACCGGCTGCAGGCCTGGCAGCGGCAGGCGCCGCAGCTGGCCATCGACCGCGCGGCGCGCGAATCTTTTTTGCTGGGCAGCGCCGCCATCCGTCAGCTGGTCTACGACCCGCTGCTGCCCGCGTCCTGGGTCGACGCGCCGCTGCGCAGCCGCTTCATTGCCGCGGTGCAGGATTTCGATGCCACCGGACGCGCGCTGTGGCAGCGCCTGTTCGACGGCCTGCCCACCAGTCAGGCCCGCACCGCTGCGCACGCACGTGCCGCGTGAGCAACCACCACCAGAGGAGACCACCATGAACGCCATGAACGACGGCACCGCACCGCACACGCACTACCTGGCCCAGACGCACGAGGTCATCAACGTCTCGTGCGAGCTGGCCGGCTACAACGCCTATACGCAAGACCAGGCGCTGCGCGAAGCGGTGCAGCGCGAGGGTGCGGCCTGGGCCGACGCCGACCTGCAGCGCTTTGGCCAGTACTGCGGCGCGGCCGACACGCTGGAGCAGGGCGCGCTGGCCAACAAGTTCGCGCCCGAGCTGGAGACGCACGACCGCTTCGGCCACCGCATCGATCTGGTCAAATTCCACCCCGCCTACCACCAGTTCATGCGCGCGGCCATCGAGCAAGGCCTGCACGCCTCGCCCTGGACCGACCCGCGCGCGGGCGCCCACGTGGCGCGCGCCGCCGGCAACTACCTGCACACTCAGGCCGAGGCCGGCCACGGCTGCCCGGTCACGATGACGTTTGCCGCCATTCCCACGCTGCGCCTGCAGCCCGACCTGGCCGCGCAGTGGGAGCCAAAAATCACCGCGCGTGCCTACGACCCGCGCAACGTGCCGATGGCCGACAAGCAGGGCCTGACCATCGGCATGGCGATGACCGAGAAGCAGGGCGGCTCGGACGTGCGCGCCAACACCACGCACGCCTACCCCGTCGGCCAGGCCGGCCCGGGCCAGACCTACGAGCTGGTGGGCCACAAATACTTCGTCTCGGCGCCGATGTGCGACGCCTTCCTCACCCTGGCGCAGACGCCCAAGGGCCTGTCGTGCTTTCTGCTGCCGCGCTGGCGCCCGGACGGAACGAAGAACCCGCTGCAGGTGATCCGCCTGAAGAAGAAGATGGGCAACGTCTCCAACGCGTCCAGCGAGACCGAGCTGCGCGGCGCGCTGGCCTGGATGGTGGGCGAGGAAGGCCGGGGCGTGGCCAACATCATCGAGATGGTGGCGATGACGCGTTTCGACTGCATGGTCGGGTCGAGCAGCGGCATGCGCATGGCGCTGTCGCAGGCGCTGCACCACTGCGCGCACCGCAGCGCATTCGGCAAGCTGCTGAGCGAACAGCCGCTGATGCAGAACGTGCTGGCCGACCTGGCGCTGGAGAGCGAGGCGGCCATGGCGCTGTCGATGCGCATGGCGCGCGCGCTGGACGAGCGCGGCGCCAGCCGCCACGAAGAACTGCTAACCCGCCTGATGACGGCCGTCGGCAAGTACTGGATCTGCAAGCGCACGCCCCAGCACGCCTACGAGGCCATGGAGTGCATTGGCGGCAGCGGCGTGATGGAAGACAGCATGATGCCGCGGCTGTTTCGCGAGTCGCCGGTCAACGCGATCTGGGAAGGCAGCGGCAACGTGCAGTGCCTGGACGTGCTGCGCGCCATGGGCCGCCACCCCGAGGTGGTACAGGCCTTCTTCGACGAGCTGCGCGCCACGCAAGGCCAAAACCGTCACCTGGACGCGCAGGTGAGCGCGCTGGCGCAGGAGCTGAAAGATCCGCAGGAGCAGCAGTACCGCGCGCGCCACGTCGTCGAGCGCATGGCGCTGGCCATGCAGGCCTCGCTGCTGCTGCGCGGCGCGCCCGCCTTCGTGGCCGACGCGTTCTGCGCCTCGCGCCTGGATCAGCAGGGGAGCTTCCACTACGGCACCTTGCCGCGCGGCGTGGACGCAGCGGCCATCATCGCGCGGGCCACGCCGCTGCTCGATTGAAGCCTGGCATGGCTGGCACAATCGACGGTTTCGCTTTTTCGGGGAAGGCCACCAGCCATGTTCACAGGCATCGTCCAGGCCACGGCGGGCATCGCCGCCATTGACGAGCGCACCGGCCTGCGCACCTTCACCATCGACTTTCCCGCGGGCTTTTGCGAGGATCTGGCGATTGGCGCCAGCGTCTCGACCAACGGCGTGTGCCTGACGGTGACCGAAATCCTCTCGCCCACGCAGGCGCGCTTCGACGTGATGCAACAAAGCCTGAACATCACCACGCTGGGCAGCCTGCGCGAGGGCGACCGCGTCAACGTGGAGCGCGCGGCCAAGGACGGCGCCGAGATCGGCGGCCACCCGCTGTCGGGCCATGTGGACTGCGTCGCAACGTTGGCGCAGGTGCGCGACAGCGAGAACAACCGCGTCTGGCGCGTTCAAGTGCCTGCCGCGTTTGCGCGCTACATCTTCGCCAAAGGCTATATCGCGATCCACGGCGCAAGCCTGACCGTGTCCGAGGTCAACCGCGCCGAGGGCTGGTTCGAGGTCTGGCTGATCCCCGAGACGCGCCGCGCCACGGTGTTCGAAGGTCTGCAGGCGGGCGACCGGCTCAACGTCGAGATCGAGCGCAGCACCCAGGTGGTGGTCGATACGGTGCGCGAGGCGGTGCAGGAAAGCCTGGGCCGCCTCGCCCCGGTGCTCGAAGCGCTGCTGGCCGAAAAAGGCCTGTCGCTGGACGACTACCTGCCGCGCCCCGCCCTGCCGGCATGACACCGCGCCTGCTGGCGCCGGCCGACCTGCCGGGTCTGCTGGCAGTGCAGCGCGCCTGCTATGGCGACGGCCTGCTTGAGAGCGCCGCGGTCTACGCCCGTCGCCTGGCCGGCAGCGCCAACGCCTCGCTGGTGATCGCCCGTGATGGCCAGGTGCTGGCCTACCTGGCAGCCTACCGCTCGCAGCTGGGCAAGGTCACGCCGCTGCATGGCGACTTCGAGCCCGCCGCCACGCCCGACGCCATCTATCTGCACGACATGGCAGTGCTGCCCGTCTGCGCCGGCCAGGGCCTGGCGCATGCCCTGCTGGCCACGCTGCGCGCCCAGGCGGTTGCCGCGGGGCTGCGCCACGGAGCGCTGGTGTCGGTGCAGGGCTCGCAAGGCTACTGGCAGCGCCAGGGCTTTGCGGTGCAGGTGCTGCAGGACGAGGAGCAGCGTCGGCGCCTGGCCGGCTATGGCGACGACGCCGTTTACATGACCGCAGCGCTGCAGCGCTGATTTGGGTAGGCCCGCTGTCGTCGCTCGCTTTGGCGCTTGCCGCGCTTCGGGATGGTCTGTGCCACGGTTGCCAGATGCCTGGCGCCAAGGTTTCCACAGCCAGGTTTCCACTCCAGAAGATCCGTATCGCATCAGGGTAGACGAGTAATTTTAATTGTCTATAGACAATTAAAAGTTGTATTTGACAATTACTCCCTGAATTTCGAAACTGGGTGCACTCAAAAGGAGACCAGCACCCATGCCCCGACTCACCGATTACCAGAGCTATGCGGACGCCCAGGCGCATTTCTCGTCCGAGAAACTCTGGGAGCTTTTTGATGGCGACCGCGAGCGCCTGAACATCGCCCACGAGTGCGTGGACAGGCACGCCGCCAGCGGCCGTGACGCGCTGATCGTGGCCCACGCGGACGGCGTCGACGAGGTCATCACCTACCGCGAGCTGGCCGAGGATTCGTCGCGCTTTGCGCACTGGCTGGAGCAGCGCGGCGTGCAGCCCGGCCAGCGCGTGGCGATCATGCTCGACCCCTCGCGCGCCTTCTATGCGGCGATGTTTGGCGTCATCAAGCGCGGCGCCATCGCCGTGCCCATGTTCACGCTGTTCGGCCCCGACGGCATCCGCCTGCGCGTCGACGACTGCCAACCCGCACTGATCGTCACCAACGTCGACAAGCAGCCGGTCGCCGCAGGCGTGACGCAGGTGCCGGTGATGGTCTACGACGGCGCCTTTCACGCCAGCCTGCAGACGCTGCCCGCGCACTACGCGGTGCAGACGCGGGCCGACGACCTGGCGATTTTTCAGTACACCTCGGGCACGACGCGCGAGCTGCCCGACGCCGTCAAGCACACGCACAGGGCGCTGGTCACGCTCACGGTGGCCGCGCTGTACGGCACGGGCCTGCGCCCGGGCGACCGGTTCTTTTGCCCTTCGTCGCCCGCCTGGGGCCATGGCCTGTGGCACGGCACGCTGGCGCCGCTGGGCATGGGCCTCACCGTGGGCGCGTACAGCGGGCGCTTTCACCCCGAGCGGCTGCTGCAGGCGCTGTCGCAGCACCGCTTCACCAACATGTCGGCCGCGGCCACGCACTACCGCATGATGAAGAACTGCGGCAAGGCGGGCGACTACACGTTTTGCTTCGACAAGCTTTCGTTCACCGGCGAGCCCATCGACGACGACACGGCCGACTTCGTGCGCCGCACCTTCGGCCTGGAGGTGTGCAGCATGTACGGCACCACCGAGATCGGCGTGGTGCTGGCGAGCTACCCCGGCGCGCCCGATTTCCCCGTCAAGCGCGGCTCGCTCGGCAAGCCCGTGCCGGGCACGCGCATCGAGGTGCACGACGCCGAAGGCCGCCCCTGCCCGCCCGGCGCCACGGGCCAGCTCATGGTGCTGCGCAAGGGCGAATGGATACCGACCAAGGACCTGGGCCGCGTCGATGAAGACGGCTACTACTACCACGGCGGCCGTGCCGACGACGTGATCATCTCCGCCGGCTGGACCATGAGCGCGGTGGAGATCGAAAACGCCATGCTGCTGCACCCCGACGTGCTCGAAGCCGCCGCCATCGGCGTGCCCGACGAGGTGCGCGGCCAGGTCGTCAAGGCCTTTGTCGTCAGCGACCGTGCGGCCAGCGACGCCTTCGTGCAGGAGGTTCAGGACCTGGTGCGCTCCAAGCTGAGCCAGCACGAATACCCGCGCCACGTGGCCTTTGTGCCCGAACTGCCCAAGACCCCCGCCGGCAAGGTGCACCGCAAGGTGCTGCGCGAGCGCGATGCCAGCGCCGCCCCGGCCTGATTTCCGCTTCCCGTCCCTTTCTTTCCCTTCTCCCCTTCCCTTTTCCAACCAGTAGACCCAGGAGACTTCACATGTCAGCAATCTTGTCCCAGCCCCTGCCCGAGCAGCGCAGCTTCCCCAAGATCACCGAAAGCGGCCTCGACGAACTGCGCGAGCGCATCGGCCAGAAGATCGGCAACACCGTCGAGCCCTGGTGCTACGAGGCCACGCGCGACAACATCCGCCACTACGCCCACGGCATCGGCGACGACAACCCGCTGTGGTGCGACCCGGACTACGCGGCCAAGACGCACTACGGCGGCATCGTGGCGCTGCCCAGCTTCCTGTTCTCCACCAGTCGCATCGTCTCGGGCTACGTGGGCGGCCTGCCGGGCGTGCACGCCATGTGGTCGGGCGCCGACTGGACCTGGCACAAGCCGATTCGCCGCAACGACGCCATCCACACCGAGGCGCACCTGAAGGACCTGATCGAGCACCAGACGCGCTTCGCCGGCCGCGCCGTGCAGCAGATCTACCACGTGGATTTCTTCAACCAGACCGGCGACAAGGTGGCCGAGGCCGACAGCTGGTGCTTTCGCACCGAGCGCGACCATGCGCGCGAGGTGGGCACCAAGTACAAGGAGGTGCGCGCACGCGAGCCGCGCCGCTACACCGACGAGGAGCTGGGCGAGGCCTACAAGCTCTACCGCAACGAGGAAATCCGCGGCGCCACCCCGCGCTACTGGGAGGACGTGAAGGAGGGCGAGGAACTGCCCACCATGTTCAAGGGCCCGATGACCGTGACCGGCTTCATCGCCTACGCCCAGGGCTGGGGCGGCCTGTACATCCGCGCCAACAAGCTGGCCTGGAAGCTCATCGATGCGCACCCCGGTGTGGGTATCAAGAACCGCTTCGGCATCCCCGACTGCCCCGAGCGCGTGCACTGGGAGGAAGACTTCGCGCTCGAAGTCGGCGCGCCCGGCGCCTACGACTACGGTCCCGAGCGCACCTCGTGGCTCACGCACCACCTGACCAACTGGATGGGCGACACGGGCTTTTTGCACAAAGCCAGCTGCAAGATCCGCCGCCACAACCCCGAGGGCGACATGCTGTTCATCAAGGGCCGCGTGAAGCGCAAGTTCGTGGAGAACGGCCAGCACATGGTCGAGATCGAGCAGGAGGCCCGCAACCAGGACGACGAGCTGTCGGTACTGGGCGGTGGCGTGGTCATCCTGCCCTCCCGGGGCTGACGACCATGGACGCCAACCGCCACGCTGCGCTGCACGGCCTGAAGGTGGTGGACCTGACCCGCGTGCTTGCCGGCCCTCTGTGCACCCAGATGCTGGCCGACCATGGCGCGCAGGTCGTCAAGGTGGAGCCGCCCGGCGGGGACGAGACCCGCCAGCTCGGGCCGCCGTTCGACCTGGACGGCCAGGCGGCCTACTTCTCGGCCCTCAACCGGGGCAAGCGCTCGATCAGCCTGAACCTGTCCACTCCGGGCGGGCAGGAAGTCCTGCACCGGCTGCTGGCCGATGCGGACGTGCTCATCGAGAACTTCCTGCCCGGCACCATGGAGCGCTGGGGCTTGGGTTACGAGCAGGCGCTGGCGGCCGCCTACCCGCGCCTTGTGTACTGCAGCGTGACGGGCTTTGGTGCTGACGGGCCGCTGGGCGGCCTGCCGGGCTACGACGCCGTGCTGCAGGCGCTGTGCGGGGTGATGAGCATCAACGGCGACGCCGCCACGGGCGCGACCCGCGTGGGCATACCAGTGGTCGACCACCTCACCGGCTACGTGGCGCTGTCGGCCATCCTGATGGCGCTGCTGGCGCGCGGGCACAGCGGACAGGGGCAGCGTGTGGAGGCCACGCTGTATGACACGGCGCTGAGTCTGCTGTTGCCGCACGCGTCCAACTGGTTCGCGTCGCAGCAAAGCCCGCAGCTGCTGGGCAGCGCCCATCCCAACATCGCGCCCTACGACAAGTTCCGTGCGCGCGATGGGGAGCTGTTCATCGGCATCCTGAACGACGGACAGTTCAAGCGCTTTTGCACGCACGTCGGGCTGCAGTACCTGAAGGAGGACGCACGCTTCGCAACCAACACTGCACGCCTGGCGCACCGCGATGAGCTGCGCGCAGCCATCGAGCTGGCCATCGCCCATCTCGACAGCGGGCCGCTGTGCGACGCGCTGATGAGAGCCGGTGTGCCCGCGGGCCCCGTGCTGTCCGTGCCGCAGGCCTTGGCGCATCCGCATTGCGCGCACCGCGACATGGTCGTGCGCACGGGTCGTTACACAGGCCTTCGCGCACCCATGCGGCTGGCAGGCACACCGGGGCGGCCGCAGGCCAGCCCTCCCGCGTTCGCCCAGCACCGGGGCGAGGTTCTGGACGAACTGGGGTACGCCCCAGACGAAAGTAAGGCCCTGCAGGCCAGCGGCGCGGCTCCCGCGTCATTGGCAGGGTAGGCACCCTACGATTCAACCCAAAGAAAAGACCAAGGAGACAACATCATGCGTAAATTTTTCGCACTGTGCGCGGCCACCGCGTGCCTGCTTGCCGGAGCCCCCGTCGCCCATGCCCAGGATTCACAGACCGCTGTGGGCCGCTATCCGTCCAAGCCTGTCCGGATCGTCGTGGCCTACGCCGCGGGCCAGGGTACGGACATCGTCACCCGCTACATCACCGACCTGATGTCCAAGGATCTGGGCGAGCCTTTCGTCGTCGAGAACCGTCCGGGAGCGGGTGGCAACCTTGGATCCGAACTGGTGGCGCGCGCACCAGCCGACGGCTATACCCTCACGATGGGCACCAATGCAACCCACGTGCTCAACCAGTTCCTCTACTCCAAGATACCGTTCGACGCGGAAAAGGACTTCGAGCCCATCGGCCTGGTCGGCGCCTTCTCCATGGTCATGGCGGTGAACACAAGTGCGCCCTTCACCTCGGTCTCCGACGTACTGGGAGCCGCCCGGCGCAGCACGGGCGGCGCCGACATCGCCATGCCCTCGACCACGGCGCGCCTGGTAGTGGAATTGCTCAAGGAGCGCGCCCAGACTCCGCTGTTCGGCGTCCCGTACAAGGGCTCGGGGGGCGCGATCACCGACGTCATCGGCGGCCAGCTGCCGATCATCGTGGATACGCCCACCGCGCTGCGCCCCCACCTGGCCGCAGGCAAGCTGCGCGCCGTCGGTGTGACCTCGGCCCAGCCCAGCAACCTGGTACCGGGGGTAGTGCCGATTGCCGCACAAGGCGTCGATGGCTTCGAAGTCGTGGCCTGGAACGCGCTGTATGCCCCCAAGGGCACGCCGCCCGCGGTCATTGCCGCCTTGAGTGCATCGCTGAACAAGGCGCTGGCGCGGCCCGAGACGCGCCAGAAGCTGCTTGACCTGGGCTTCGAGCCTGCAGGCGGATCGCCGGAACAGCTGGCCGAGTTTGCGCAAGTCGAGCGCAAGAAGTGGGGGCCGCTGATCGAGGCTGCGGGCATACGCGCAGACTGAGCGAGAGAAAGAACGCAAGGGCCCGATTCGGGCCCTTTGTGCGTCATTCCACCAGCAGACCTGAGACCTCGCGTGCCTCTCGCATCATCTCCTGGGCCAGCAGGTCGGTGGCCACCGTCGTGAGCTGGCTGCTCAGCCCCACGACCACCACGGTGTAGGCAAGCCGGCCACCGGCTAAGACGGGAACCGCGACCACCGTCAGGCCGGCCATGAAATGATCCCGGTCCACGCTGAAACCCTGCGCGCGTGCCAGCTCCACTTCCTTCTTCCACGCCTCGAAGCGCGGCGCCTTGTCCCAGTGGATTTGCGCAAATTTCTTGCGCAGATCCGCCCAGCTTTGACCACCATGCGCCGCGATCAGCCGGCCCGTGGCGCTGACCAGGGTGTCGAATCGGCTGCCTACATCGGTGTGCACGCGAAAGGGTTGATTAGAGTGCGACAGGGCCAGCACCACCACGCTGTCCTTGGCTGTGATCTCCACGCCCATGGCCGTGACGCCGAAGCGCCCTGCCAGGCGGTCGAGCGCGGGCTGGATGAGCTGCGGAAAGCCGCTGCGCTCCAGCACGCTGCGCGCCAGGCTGATCATGCCGTTGCCCAGCGCGTAGCGCTTGGTGGCGGCGTCCCATGTCACCAGTTCCTCGGCCACCAGCACCCGCAGGATGTGCAAACAGGTGCTGGGCACCAGGGCCAGTTCGTCGGCGATGGCTTTCACGCCCAAGGGCTGGCCCACCTGGCCCAGCAGCCGCAGGATGGCAATGGAGCGGCTGACCGCGGGTACGGGCCGCACGCGCACTGTGCGCGCTGCGGGTTTCTTCTTTTCGGAGGTGGTGGCCTGTGTCTTGGCGGGCATGGCGGAGCTTCGCGGGTTGAACCGTCCCAGGGGCCCCAGCCAGCTTGCGATGGCGGACGTCATGGCGTGGGGTGGCGAGACAGCGCCAATCTTAGAACGCAGACGCAGACCGTCATGGCTTGTCTCCCGGCGCCGTGCGCACGACCTTCATGAGCGCCTGCGCGGTGAGAACGGTTTCGCCCTCCACCGTTACCTCGCCGCGCAGAAAGGCCAGCGAGCCGGTGCGGCGCACAAGCCGTGCGCCTGCCTGCGCCAGCTGGCCCGCGCGCACCGAGCCGATGAAATGCGTGTCCAGCTGCAGCGTCAGACACGGCAGGCGGCCGCAGGCCTCCCAGGCCACGCTGCTGATGGCGTGATCCAGCAGCGTGAGCAGCGCGCCGCCGTGCACCACTCCGGCGGGGTTGAGGTGCGCCTCATCGGCAAGGATGGCGTAGGCCCATGCATCGCCCTCACGTCGCGTCCACAGCGGCCCCGCCCGTCCCATGAAGCCGGGCAGATCGCGGCGCTTCCAATGTTGCTGAACAAGATCTTCAGGGGTCATGCTGCGCTCCATGGCAAATCGCCGGATGTCGTTCCAGCGGACCAGCTGCACCTGCAGCCGAGGCACCTCGCAATCATTGTATTAGTAAATAATATTTGTATTAGTACAAAAATATTAAAGGTATTCATGCGGCAGCACAGATGGGTGTGCGCGTCCTTCGGGCAAGCACGCCGCAGGCATGGATGTACTGTTCTGTGGAATGGAAACCGTCGGCGCCTGGGCTGACGCGAAGCTTTCAGCCCACGTGGCGATAATCGCCGCCATGCCAAACCGCTGGAAACCCAACGTCACCGTGGCCGCCATCATTGAGCGCGAGGGCCGCTTCCTGCTCGTCGAGGAGCACACCCGCGACGGGCTCAAGCTCAACAACCCGGCCGGCCATCTCGATCCGGGTGAATCCCCCGTTGCAGCCTGCGCGCGCGAGGTGCTGGAGGAGACCGCCTTCGAGTTCACGCCCCGCGCGCTGGTGGGCATCTACCTGAACCGCTTCATCAAGACGCGCACCGGCGACGACATGACCTATATGCGCTTTGCCTTTGCCGGCCAGCTGGGCATGCACCACAGCGCGCGCGCGCTCGACACCGGCATCGTGCGCACGTTGTGGATGAGCGCCGACGAGATCCGCGCCTGCAGCGCACGCCACCGCAGCCCGCTGTTGCTGGCCAGCCTGGAGGACTACCTGGCCGGCCGCCGTTTTCCGCTGGAGCTGGTGCACACCGACGCCAGCGTGTTCAAGACGCCGATCTGATGGCGTTTGGCGAGGCGCTTCAATGAATGGGATCAGCGCAGCGTCACCAGCTTGAACACCGCGCGCGCCGTGCAGACCACGTTGCCAGCTGCATCGGTGACGTCGCCTTCGCAGAACACGGTGCGAGCGCCGCTGCGCAGGATGTGGGCCTCGATCAGCAGATCGGTCGTGGCCGTGGCGAGGAAGTGGGTGTTCATCTCGATGGTGATGACGCCCAGGCCCAGCGGGTCGTGCGAGCGCGCGGCGGCGCTCAGCGTGAAGTCCAGCGCACTCATCATCGCACCGCCGTGGCCGTGGCCGCGGCTGTTGACCAGTTCCGGCCGCAGCGGCAGGCGCGTGCGCGCCAGGCCGGGCGCTAGTCTCACAGGCTCCAGACCGATGTGGCGCATGAACGGTACGTCGATGCCGAAGTAGCCGCGGGCCAGCGCATCGGCCCGCAGTTCGTCGGATGGTGCAGTCGTGACGCTCATTCGATCTCCGCGACGGCCTGGCCTTCGGCGATCTGATCACCCACGGCGACGAGCAGCTTGCGCACGGTGCCAGTGATCTCGGCTTCGACGGGAATTTCCATTTTCATCGACTCGACAATGATGAGGATGGCGCCGGCTTCAATGGCGGTGCCTTCGGCGGCTTCAATGGCGGCGACCAGGCCGGCGATGGGGCTTGCGATGGTGGTCATGGAGGTCTCTTTCAAGGTTGGGTACCCAGTACGCGCTGGGCAATGCGGGTGTCGATGCGGCCAGCCACAAAGTCGGCGTGAGCCAGGACGCGCTGAATGAACGGGATATTCGTCTTCACGCCCTCAATGCGGGTCTGTGCCAGCGCCGTCTGCAGGCGCGCGATGGCGTCCATTCGGTCACGGCCGTGGGCCACGAGCTTGGCGATCATGGGGTCGTAGAACGGCGTGACGGACGCGCCCTGGGTATAGCCGGTCTCCACGCGGATGCCGTCGCCCGTGGGCAGGTCGAAGCATGCCAGCGGCCCCGGCGACGGCAGGAAGCGCACCGGGTCTTCGGCATAGATGCGCGCCTCGATGGCATGGCCGCTGGCCTGTAGCGGGCCTGGCAGCACCTCGCGCATGCGCGCGCCGGCGGCCAGGCGGATCTGGGCCTCGACGATGTCGATGCCAGTGATCTCCTCGGTCACCGCGTGCTCGACCTGCAGGCGTGTGTTCATTTCAAGAAACACAAAGCCGTCCCGCGGCGTGTACAGCATTTCCACCGTGCCGATCACGTCGTAGCCGATACGCGACAGCAGCCCAGACAGCAGCTGCCGCATGTCGGCCAGCTGCGCTTCGGGAATGCCCCCGGGGCGTGCTTCCTCCACCACCTTCTGGTGGCGGCGCTGCACCGAGCAATCGCGCTCGAACAGGATGCGCACATCGCCATGGCGGTCGGCCAGCACCTGGAATTCGATGTGGCGCGGCGCCTCGATCAGTCTTTCCAGGTACAGCTCGGCTGTGCCGAAAAACTTGGCTGCGATGCCGCTGGCCTTGACCCAGGCTGCTTCCAGTTCTTGCGAATCGCGCGCGGGCAGCATACCGATGCCGCCTCCACCGCCGGCGGGCTTGATCAGCACCGGGTAGCCGATGCGCGAGGCCTCGGCCAGCGCCTCGTCGCTGTCGGACAGCACGGGCGAGCTGGCTGCCTGGGGCATGCCTTGCTCAGCCATGAAGGCGCGCGCCTGCGTCTTATGGCCCAGTGCACGTATCCAGCGCGGCGATGGGCCGATGAAGCACAGGCCCTGCCGCTGCACGGCTTCGGCGAAGTCGGCGTTCTCTGACAGAAAGCCGTAGCCCGGATGCACGGCGTCGGCGCCGGTCTCGCGCGCCATTTCGAGCAGGCGCGCCTGGTTCAGATAGCTCTGCTGCGCAGGCGCGGGGCCGATGGCCACGGCCCGGTCGGCGGCGCCCACGTAGGGCAGGCCGGCATCGGCCTCGGAATACACGGCCACCGATTCGATACCCATGCGGCGTAGCGTGCGGATCACGCGTGCGGCTACGTCGCCCCTGTTGGCGACGAGCACACGGCGGGGCAGGCGAACGTCGCTCATACGGAACCTCCCTGCGCCACGGCGACGACGGCATCGACGATGACGGGCGCTTGCGCGCCGCGCGCCACCAGCACCGGGTTGGCATCGACCGACTGCACCTGGCCGGCCTGGGCCAGCATCCAGTCTCCCAGGCGCACCATCATGTCGGCCAGCGGCTCCAGTTCCACAGCCGGCATGCCGCGCACGGCGGCAAACGCAGGCGCGATGGCGAGGCGACGAATCGCGGCCAGTGCCTGCGTGCGGCCGAACGGCGCGACGAGGAATTGCACATCCTTGAGCACCTCGACCAGCACGCCGCCCTGGCCGATCATCACGGCCACGCCAAATTCGGCATCGACATGCGCGCCCAGCGCCAGCTCGAAATCGGCTTTGTGCTGCGCACCCAGCAGCAGGCCGCCGTCCTGCGCGCCCAGGTTGCGCAGAGTGGCCGCGAAGTCGTGGAAAGCCTGCACGGCCTGCTGTGCTTCGCGCAGGTTCAGCCGTACCAGGCCATGTTCGGACTTGTGTGCCAGGTCGGCCGACACGCCCTTGGCCACCAGCGGTGCGCGCAGGGTGCCGAAGGCGGAGCGTACCTGCTCCTCGCTGGTGGCGACCGCATGGTGCATCACCGGCAGACCGGCGGCCTGCAGCCGTGCCAGGCTGGAGGGCTCGTCCAGTGTGGCGGCTGCCGCCGCGCCGGGCGCGGGCACGGCCGGGGGCTGGGCCGCCATGCCTGCCTGCGCGGCCTTCTCGGCCAGTAACGCCAGGCCGCGCATGGCGGCACGTTCGCTCCAGAAGGTGGGAACGCCCTGCGCCTGGAAGGCCTGGGCCACCCAGTCCTGGTTCACGCTGACGGCGATCGGGATGCCACTGTCCTGCGCGAAGCGGCTGGCCTGGGCAGCGAAATCGGCGAAGTCGTAGCCTTCGCCGCCAATTGGAAAGCCCACGTGCACCAGGTCGGCTGCGCCACTGCCGAACAGTGCATGTAGGGTGTCGCCAAAGGTCTCGGGCTTGCCCAGCAAAGCCGTGGTCATGTCGATGGGGTTGCGCGCCGTCACGTAGGACGGCAGGGCTTGTTTGAGGCCCGTGAGCGTGGCGGCATCGAACTGCTCCACGGCCAGGCCGAATTCCTCGGCAGCGTCGGCCGCGAGCACGCAGGTGGCGCCGGAATTGCTGATGCTCACCACCCGGGCGCCGCGTGCGGCAGGCTGCGAGAGGAACAGCGGCGCGTAGTCGATCAGCTCGCGGAAGTCCGCCAGGCGCGGTATGCCGTGCTGGCGCAAGAAGGCATCGGCCAGCGCGTCCTCGGCCGCCAGCGCGCCGGTGTGCGAGCTGGCCGTAGCCTGGCCGGCACTGGTGCGCCCGGCCTTGACGGCCAGAATGGTGATGCCGCGCTCGCGCGCCAGCCGCGCGGCGTCAGCCAGATAGACGCTTTGGCGTAAGGTCTCGACGTAGAGCACGACGAGGCGGATGTTCTCGTCCTCCACCACGGCGCGCACAGCCTCGGCGGCGCAGACGTCGGCCTCGTTGCCAGTGGAGACCATATAGCGCACGCCTATGCCCGCACGGCGCAGCCCGCCGTAGAGAATGGCCGCGCCCGCGCCGCTCTGGCTGACGATGGCTACTGGGCCGTCGCCCGGCGGGCTCTCGTTGATCATGGTTGAGAAGTTGAGGATCGCGCCGCTGGAGAAGTTGGCCACGCCCTGGCAGTTGGGGCCGAACAGGCGCAACCCGCCGCGCCGGGCGCGGGCCACCAGATCGGCCTGTCGCGCACGGCCCGCGTCACCCAACTCGGCAAAGCCGGACGAGTAGATCACCGCCGCCTTGGCACCTACAGCCACGCAGTCGTCGATTGCGGCTGCTACGTCCTCTCCGGCCAGGCTGATGATCACGGCGTCGGGCGCCTCGGGCAGGGCTTGCAACCCCTTGTAGGCGGGCAGGCCCTGTACCTTGCTACGGTTCGGGTTGATCGGGAAGATACGGCCCGCGTAGCCGTGGCGGCGCATGTAGTCGATGGGCCGGCCACCGGCCTTGATGGGGTTGTCCGACGCGCCCAGTACGGCCACGGCGCGGGGGCTAAGTGCTTGTAGCAAAGACATGCCTGGGCCCTTCAGTCCAGCGAGATGGCTTCACGCTGGATGACCTGTTTCCAGTCCGCCACCTCCGTGGCGATGCGCTGGGCGAAGGGCTCGGGCGCCAGCATCACCATATCGCCTTGGCTGTTGAGCACATTGCGCGCATGTTCGTCCTGGAGCATGCCTTTGGTAGCTTCGTAGAGCTTGCTCACGATAGCCGGCGGCGTGCCAGCGGGCGCGAACAGGCCGGCCCAGAAGGTGACGTTGAAGTCTGCATAGCCGGCCTCGGCCATGGTGGGCACGTTGGGCAACTGCTTCATCCGCTGGGGTGCGGTGACGGCCAGCGGCAGCAGCTTGCCGGCGGTGATCTGTGGCAACGCACTCCAGGTGTCGAACTGGATGTCCAACTCGCCGCTGAGCACGGCCAGCTGTGCCTGCGAGGCGCTTTTATACGGCACGTGTGTGGTCTCGACACCGGTGCGGTTGCTCCAGGACGCAAAGGCCAGATGGGCGATATTGCCGGGACCAGCCGAGCCGTAGCTGATCTTGTCTGGGTTGCGCTTGGCGTAGGCAATCACGTCCTGCGCGGAACGGATTTGGTTCTTTCCGGCCCAGCCCGGGTTGACGGTGAGGATGAAGGGCGCGTCCAGCAGCATGGTGACGGGCGCGAAGTCCTTGGGCTGGTACGTGATCTTCTTGTAGATCTGTGGGTTGATGGTGATGCTGCTGGAGTTGGTGACCAGCAGCGTGTAGCCGTCAGGCGCGGAGCGCGCCACTTCGCCCACGCCGATGGCGCCGTTGGCGCCAGGCTTGTTGTCAACGATCACCGGCTGGCCCAGCTGCTTGCTGAGCTGGTTCGATACAGCGCGCGCAATGGTGTCGGTGAACGAGCCTGCCGGGAAGCCCACGATGATGCGGATGGACTTGGCGGGCCAGTTGTCTGTCTGTGCGTGCGCAGGCGCTGCAGCCAGCCAGGATGTGGCCAGGCACAGTGCCAGAGCGGTGCGGCGCGTGGGGTGCCAATGTCTTGTGGTCATTTCTGTCTCCTTACAGGTTTTAGGCAAAATCGGGCCTTGAAGCTTGTGTATCAAGCGTCGGAAGCTATGGTTTCTATAGTTGATCAGGGGCGCATGCCGAAGCGCGGCGCGCCCGGCTCGCGCAGCGGTGCTGCCAGGTTGGCGAACTCGCACAGCAGTCGACGTGTGTTGCGTGGATCGATCACCTCATCGATGCCAAAGGCCTCGGCTGTGCGAAACGGCGAGGTGAGACTGCGTACGCGCTGTTCGATCTCGGCACGCTTTTGCACAGGGTCGTCTGCGCCCTCGATCTCGGCCTTGTAGGCCACCTCCAGCCCGCCCTCGATGGGCAGCGATCCCCAGTTGGCCGAGGGCCAGGCGTAGCGGAAGTTGAAGCGCCCCATGTGCTGGTGACCGGCGGCGGCCACGCCATAGGCGCGGCGGACGATGATGCTGCACCACGGCACCGTGGCCTGGTAAACGGCGGCCAGTGCACGTGCGCCGTAGCGCATGATGCCGGCTTTCTCCGCCTCGACGCCGATCTGGAAGCCAGCGATATCGACCAGGTTCACCACCGGCAGGTGGAAGGCCTGTGCCAGATCGACGAAGCGCGTGAATTTCTCGGCCGAGGGGCCGTCCCAGCCACCGCCGTAGAAATATGGATCGCTGGCCACCACGGCCACGGGCCAGCCGTCGACACGTGCCAGTCCGGTGACGATGGCCCGGCCCCAGTGGCGGCCCATTTCCAGGAACGAGCCCTGATCCACCAGGCATTCGACAATGGGGCGAATTTTGTAGACCTTGCGGCTGTCGCGCGGAATGGCCGAGAGCAGCCATTCGTCGCGGCGCGCGGCGTCATCCTGCACCTCGCCGCGCGCGGGTAGCTCATGCACCGACGATGGCAGGTAAGACAGGAAACGGCGTATGCGATCGAAGGCTTCCTCCTCGCTGGCCACCTCGTCGTCCACCACACCGTTACGCGTGTGGATTTGGCTGCCACCCAGTTCTTCCTTGGTCACGTTCTGGCCGATACGCGCCACGACCGGTGGTCCGGCGTTGAACAACTGGGCTGTGCCCTTGACCATCACCGAATAGTGGCTGGACGCCACACGCGCTGCGCCCATGCCGGCCACCGAACCCAGCGCCAGCGACACTACAGGTACGGCGGAGAGGTTTTGCACCACCTGGCTCCAGACCTTCATGGTCGGCACGCTGGTATAGCCCTTGGTCTCGATGTTGCGCACCGAACCGCCGCCGCCCGTGCCGTCCACCAGGCGCACCATGGGCAGGCGCAGGTCGTGCGCCATCTTTTCGGCAAAGATCAGCTTGTCGCCCACGGCGCCGTCGTTGGCGCCGCCGCGCACAGTGAAGTCGTCGCCCACCACGACCACGGGTCGCCCGCCGATGCGTGCGCGCCCCATCACCAGGTTGGACGGGGTGAACTCCACGAGACGGCCTAGGCTGTCGTACTGGCCCGAGCCGGTGAGCGAGCCCACTTCGACAAAGGAATCCTCATCCGTACAGGCCGTGATGCGCTCGCGCACCGTCAGCTTGCCCGCTGCCTTGTGGCGTGCCACCTTGTCGTCTCCGCCCAGTTTCGCCGCCAGTGCATGGCGATATGCGATTTCATCTACTTCGGGTTGCCAGCTCATGTCATTGCCTCCTATACAAAAACTAAAGCACAAGTCGTGCCATGTTTTAAATAATTGATTTTATTGAATTTTTTTTAATATCTTAAATAATGTCCTTGTTGTGGACATGTGCGGTGGACACCGGAGACAATATGTCCACTAAAAACACACTATGGAAACCAATGCAGACGGTCTTTCTTGCCGGGCAGCGGCTTGGCGTCCTCGTCTGGCAGCGCGGCGAGCCTGTGCCCGCTGTGCGGCTAGGGTTGGCGCGCGATCCGCTGCTGTGCGCCGCCGTGAGCGAGGTGCGGGCCATGCGCAAGTTGGAGACGGGCACGCTGTTCCATGTGGATGTGCCCGGCGGGCGCGGCGCCAGCGCACGTTACGTGGTAGTTGCGCTGGGCGACGAGGCCGTTGAAGTCGCTCTGGTGCGCACAGCCGACGAATCGGCCGCGCTGCTTGACTTCGTGGCATCCGTGCCATTTGCGTTCGCCATCCTGAACATGTTCCTCACCAACCCCTACCAGGCCATCACCGTGGCCGACCGGGAGGGCTTGATGCGCTATATCAGCCCGGTGCACGAGAAATTCTTTGGGCTGGCGCCGGGCTCAGCCATGGGCCGCAAGGCCGAGGAGGTGATCCCCAACTCGCGCCTGCCGCAGGTGGCCCGCAGCGGCAAAGCCGAGATTGGCGAGATGCTGCAGCTTGGCTCTGGCGTGACGCGTATCGTCAATCGCATTCCGGTTTTCGAGGACGGCGCGCTCGTAGGCGCGGTGGGCCAGGTCAGCTTCAGCGGCATGCAGGCGCTCAACCGCATGCAGCAGCGCCTGAACCAGCTGAACGACGAGGTGCAGCACTACAAGCGCGAACTGCACCAGCTAAGGCGCACCCCGTCACCCAGCACGCTGGTCGGCAGTAGCGCGCCCATGCAGCGCCTGGCGCGTGAGATCGACGCGGTGGCACCGCTGGACGTACCCGTGCTCATCCTCGGTGAAAGTGGTAGCGGCAAGGAGCTGGTGGCACAGGCCCTGCATGCGCGCGGGCGCGATCCCCAGGCGCCGCTCGTTAGCCTGAATCTGGCGGCGCTGCCCGCGACACTGATTGAGGCTGAGCTATTCGGCTACGAAGCCGGCGCCTTCACTGGCGGCAAGAGGCAGGGCCAGCCCGGCAAGCTGGAGCAGGCGGAGGGCGGTACGCTGTTCCTCGACGAAGTGGCCGACATACCGATGGAGATCCAGGTCAAGCTACTGCGCGTGCTGGAAGACAGGCAGGTGCAGCGCCTGGGCGCGCGTGAAGGACGGCATGTGAATTTCCGCATCGTGGCCGCCACGCACCGCGATTTGCGCGCGCTGATCGACAGCGGACGCTTCCGGCTGGATCTGTTCTATCGCTTGAGCGGCGTCGTGCTGCAGGTGCCCGCCCTGCGCCAGCGCGTGGAAGATATTCCGGCCCTGATGCAGCGCTTCGCCGAGTCGTTCTGCGAGCGCAATGGCCTCGCCCTGCCGCGCATAGCGCCGGGCGTCATCAGCTACCTGGCGCAGCAGAGCTGGCCGGGCAATGTGCGCCAGCTGCGCCAGCGCGTCGAGGAGGCGCTGGTGTTCTGCGACGGCCAGCTGCTGAGCGTCGAGAACTTTGCCCGCCACCAGGATCTGCCGGCCCGGCCGGCGCAGCCGCCCATGGCGCCGCCTGCGCCTGCGGCGATGCCTTTGAGGAGCCTGGAGCACGCGGCCATCCTCGACGCCATTGCGCGCCATGGCGGCAACAAGAAGCGTGCGGCACAGGAGCTGGGCATCTCGCGCTCCTACCTCTACAAGGTATTGGCGGGCGGCTGAGTCCAGAAGCCGTCAGTGCGTGGCAGCGGCGCTCACTGCGCCGTGATCCTGCGCTCGCGCACGATGGCGCCCCACTGCTCGTATTCCTTCTTCATGAAGGCGGTGAACTCGGCGCGCGTCGTGGGGTGGGGCGAGAGGCCGTGCTTGTTCAACGCCTCCTTCACGCCAGCATCGTTCAGCGCCTTCACGATCTCCTTGTTCCAGCGCTCGAGCAGCGGCGCGGGCGTCTTGCCCGCGGCCACGAAGGCATACCAGTTCAGCGCCTCGAAGCCCGGGTAGCCCGACTCCGCCACCGTGGGGATGTTCGGCAGGTAGGCCGGGCGCGTCAGGCCGGTGGTGGCCAACGGGATCAGCTTGCCGGTCTCCACATGCGGCATGGCCGTGGGCGGCGCGGCAAAGTAGCTGGTCACGCGCTCGCCCAGCAGGTCCTGCAGCGCCGGGGCGCCGCCCTTGTAGGGCACATGCACCATGTCGATGCCGGCGCGCTGGTTGAACAGCTCGCCCGCCAGGTGCGAGGCCGAGCCCGCGCCGGTCGACGCGTAGTCCACGCTGCCGGGCTTCTTCTTGGACAGTTGCACGAATTCGGCCAGCGTCTTCACGCCGGCGCCCTTGTGCACCACCAGCACGTTGGGAAAGTACACGCCGCCGGAGATCGGTGCCAGGTCCTTGAACGGGTCGTAGGGCAGCTTCATCAGGTGCGGCGCGATGGTCAGCGGCCCCACCGAGCCAAACAGCAGCACCGTGCCGTCCGCCGCGCCCGCCGCCACCTGCTGGTGGGCGATGTTGCCGCCCGCGCCACCCTTGTTCTCCACCACCACGGCCTGGCCGATGTTCTCGGCCAGCTTCTTGGCGATCAGGCGCGCCGCCGCGTCGGCCGCGCCACCGGGCGCAAAGCCCACGACCAGGGTCACCGGCTTGGCCGGCGGGAAGTCCTGGGCCAGCGTGGGGCCGGCGAAGGTCAGGGAGGCTGCGGCCACTGCGGCAGCCTGGATCAGGGTACGTTTCTTCATGGCGGGGCTCCTGTAGTATTTTTTAGGTCAAATAGGGCTAGAACGCTTTTAGATAAAGCGCATTTAGCTATGCTTTTGCAAGCAATCAATCACTCCCCAACCCGATGGGATGGGGCTGGCGCTTCTCGGTGTTGTGGCGCAGCAGCGCCGCCGTGCGGAACACGCCGTGCGCAAACTTGCCGTAGGGCAGCGTGGCAAACAGCGCCATCACCGCGCCCAGGTGCAGGCACAGCAGCAGCGCCAGAGCCGGCGTGCTGCGGGCCAGCCACAGCACCAGGCCGCTGGCGGCCACCAGAAACAAGAGGGCGATGAAGCCCAGGTCCATGGGCTTTTGCGCCGCGTCGCCATGCGCGGGGTGGCGCGTGCGGTTCAGGTGCCACAGGCCGGCCGTGCCCAGCACCATGAACACCCCGCCCACGGCGCCCAGCAGCTTCGGGATGCTGGGCAGGTCGTAAGGCGCCTGCCAGCCGAAGACGTAGTGGTACACCGTGGCCAGCGAGGTGGCGGCAAAGCACAGCAGGAAGCCGTAGAAGGTCAGGTGGTGGGCGCGGCGGCGCTTCAGGGTATAGGCATCGTCCTCGTTGTGGCAGCCTTCGCCATGGCCGCCGTCCAGGTACTTCAGGCGCAACACGTCGTGCGTGGCTTCCGTGGCCGCGGCGCCGCTCACGCCGACCCCGCTGGTGGCGGGCTTCACGTCGCGCCAGAAGCCGCGCACGCCCATGGCCAAGGCGAACACCACGAACAGGAACACGGGCGCGAACAGGCCCACCAGCAGGTTGTGCGGGAACAGGCGGTAGAAATTGGCGCCCAGGTCGGCCCCCCACAGCGCGGTCAGGCCGCCGCCCTGCAGCGCGGCGCCCAGCACCAGGAACAGCGTCAGCCCCGCCACCAGGGCCAGCGACAGGGTCAGGCCGTTCCTCTGGTACAGCCGGCCCAGCGCGGGCGGCCAGGCGTAGTCGGCATAGGTCTGGCCGCGCACCTGGGCCATGGCCTGCGGGATGTTCACCGCAAACTCGTGCGGCGGCGCGTACTGGCAGGCGTGCAGGCAGGCGCCGCAGTTGTGGCACAGGTTGGCCAGGTAGTGCACATCGGCCTTGGTGAAGTCCAGGCGGCGCGTCATGGCCGGGAACACGGCGCAAAAGCCCTCGCAGTAGCGGCAGGCGTTGCAGATCTGCATGACGCGCGCCACCTCGGTCTCGGCGGCGCTTTGCGTCGGCACCGGCACGATGGGAATCACGCGGGCGGGCCCGCCCTGGGCCAGGCCTATCGCTTCGTCGGTCAGGGATTTCAGGGTTTGCATGGTGTTCAGCCCTCGTCTTGCACCGCGCCGTGCGCGGCGGCCTGGCCCGCGGCGGCCAGTGCGGCGTTGCGCCCGGCCATGCGGCCGAAGGCCGTGCCGATGGACATGCCCACGCCGGCGGTGTAGCCCTTGCCGAGCACGTTGCCGGCCATCATCTCGCCGGCCACGAACAGGTTGCGGCTGGGCTGGTTGCCAAAGCGCACGGCGGCCGTGTCGTCGGTGTGCAGGCCCAGGTAGGTGAAGGTGACGCCGGGCTTGAGCGCGTAGCCGTAGAACGGCGCGGTGTCGATGGGCCGCGCCCAGTGGGTCTTGGCCGGGGCCAGGCCCTCGGTATGGCAGTCGTCCAGCGTGGTGTGGTCGAACCGGCCCACGCGGCAGGCGGCGTTGTAGGCGTTCAGCGTCTGCATGAAGGTCTCGACGGGCAGGCCGAGCTTCTGCGCGAGTTCAGGCAGGCTGTCGGCCTTCACACCGGGGAACACCGGCGGCATGAAGCGGCCGATGGCCTTGCTGTCGATGATGGAGTAGCCGATCTGCCCCGGCTGCTGCGCCACCAGGCGGCCCCAGATGGCGTAGCGCTTGGGCCAGAAGTCCTCGCCCTCGTCGTAGAAGCGCTCGCCCTCGCGGTTCACCACCACGCCCAGCGACACGCAGTCGATGCGCGTGCAGATGCCGCCGTCGAACAAAGGCGCGCGCGCGTCGATGGCCACCATGTGTGCCTGCGTGGGGTCGCCGATGCGGTCGGCGCCGTGGTCGTCGAGCAGGTGCTTGAGCAGCACGCCGCGGTTGTAGGCCGTGCCGCGGATCAGGAAGTTGTCCGCCGGCCACTCGCCGCGCGCGTTCTGGCCCCAGGCCTCGCGCAGCCATTCGCGGTTGGACTCGAAGCCGCCGGCGGCCAGCACGCAGCTCTTGGCGGTGATGCGCTGGCCCTTCACCCAGGCGGCCTGGAAGGTGCCGTTCTCGATCTCGATGCGCTCCACGGGCGATTCGTAGCGCACCTGCACGCCCAGCGCCTCGGCGCTGCGGTAGTAGGCGTTCACCAGCGCCTTGCCGCCGCCCATGAAGAAGGCATTGGTGCGCGCCACGTGCAGCGTGCCGGCCAGCGCGGGCTGGAAGTGCACGCCGTGGCGGCGCATCCAGGGGCGGCAGGTGCTGGACGCGCGGATCACCAGGCGCGCCAGGGGCTCGTCGGTCAGGCCGCCGGTCACCTTCAGCAGGTCCTGCCAGTATTCCTCTTCGGGGTAGGCGTCCACCAGCACGTCCTGCGGCGCGTCGTGCATGCAGCGCAGGTTGCGGGTGTGGGCGGAGTTGCCGCCGCGCCAGGCGCGCGGGGCCGATTCCAGCAGCAGCACGCGGCTGCCGGCCTCGCGCGCCATCAGCGCGGCGCACAGGGCGGCATTGCCGCCGCCGATGACCAGGACATCGGTGTTCATGCCTGCTCCAGGCTGCGAGGGATGCGCACGGTAGCGCGTGGGGCATGACGCTTCACGGCGGTCTTTTCCATGGTGTGGTGGGGAGCGCCGACTGTAGGCTCCACGCCAGCGCTTGCGCAGAGGGCGCGCGGCAAGGCCCCATCACGGATCGTGATGGGTGGTTAGACCAGGCTGGCGCCGACCCACTGGCCCGAGCCAACCAGCGTGCGCACGCAGTCGGCCAGCACCACGCGCGCGGCCAGCGCGGCGGGCGAGAGCTCGTCGTCCGACAGGCTGCACAGCGAGGCAAGGCGGCAGGCGGGGGCCTCGGCGATCTCGGCCATCTCGAAGCGCTGGTCGGCGTCGGGGTAGCGCCCCACGGCGGACCAGGGCTGGATGGTGCTGCCCAGGCCCATGTTCACCGCATCCATGAGCAGCTCAAGCGAGTCGATCTCCATCGCGATGCGCGGCACCAGGCGCACATGTGCGAACGCGGCCTCCAGCGTGCTGCGCAGGCCGTGCGGGCCCGTGGGCAGGATCAGCGGCTCGTCCTGCAGCTGCGCCAGAGGCAGCTTGTGCGGCAGCGGCGCGCGCATTGCCGCTGCTGCCGGCACACCCTGCTGGCGGCTGCGGATCAGGAAAAGCCGCTCCTCCAGCAGCGGCAGCATGCTCCAGCGCCGCGCGGGCTGGGTGTCGAACAGCACGGCCAGGTCGAGCTGGCGCGCGTTGAGCATGCCGCTCAAATGGCCCGAGAGGCTGCCCACCATGTGCAGCCGCACGTCGGGGTAGCGCTCGCGCATGGCGCGCATCAGCGGCACGCCGAGCACCGAGGCCGTAGTGGGCGCCAGGCCGATGCTGACCATTCCCGACAGCCGCGCCTCGCGCGCCGCGCGCGCCGCCTCGTCGGCATGGCGCAGGGCCAGTTGGGCCTCGCGAAAGAAGGCCAGCCCGGCTTCGGTGGGCACCACGCCCTTGTTGGTGCGCTGCAGCAGCCGCGTGCTGAGCTCGCCCTCGAGCCGGCTGATCTGCTGGCTCAGGGCCGACTGCACCATGTCGAGGTCGATGGCGGCGCGGCCCATGGAACCGAGTTCGACGATGCGGACGAAGTAGCGTAGCTGGCGCAGTTCCATGGCGGGCGGGGCAAGGGGCTGCGGCGCGCGGGAGTCCGCCGCCGTCAGCCGCAATGGTCGCACAGTCGCGCGCGGCGTCGCCTGCTCAGAAGTGGTGCAGCACGCCCAGCGTGACGCCCGTGGCCCGCGCCTTGTGGCCCGCGCCCTGGTAGCCTCCGCGCCAGCGCGTGGCATCGAACTCGGCGTACAGGCGCGTGCGGCGCGAGAGCTTGTATTCGCCGAACGCGACGAGGCGGCCGTAGCCGTCGCCGGCCTGCAGCGTGCGGGTGCGGTCCACCTTGTAGTAGGCCAGCGTCAGATCGGCCGCGGGCGTGGCCGACCAGGTGCCGCCCGCGGAAAGCACGCGCTGCTCGGTGCGCGCGGTGGCGGATGTCCGCGCCTGGCTGCGCCCGGCCGTGGCGGCCCAGCGCACGCTGCCCCACTGGTATGCGGCGCCGAGCAGGTAGGCGTCGAGATCACGTGCGTTCGCGTCCTTGAAGGTCTGGTAGGCGCCCGACAGCGCGAATCCCTGCCGCGCATAGGCCAGGCCCAGCCCTGAGGAGGACAGGCGCGCGCTCCCGCCGGCCAGCTCTCCGAAACCATGCATGGCGCGCACCGTCATCGCGCCGAAGTGCCCCGTGTACTTGAGCGCGTTATCGAGCCGGTAGGAGCCGCTCGTGGAACCCGCGCTGCCGTACTGGATGCCCAGGCCGTGCTGGCTCAGCGCCGCGACGTTGATGTTGGGGTTGAAGCTCGCGAAGCGCATGCCCAGCGGATCCACGGGCGAGACCGCGTCGGCCAGCAGCGTGGTCTGGCGCCCCGCCGCCAGCGTGCCCCAGACGCCCTGCAGGCCCAGCCAGCTGGCGCGGTCAAAGAACTTGCTGCTGTTGGCCGAGGCGCCGGTGTCGGCGTTGATGCCGGCCTCCAGATTGAACAGCGCCTTGGTACCGCCGCCCAGATCCTCGCTACCGCGCAGGCCCCAGCGGCTGGTGTTGCCCACGCCGCTGTGGAGGCTGGTGTGCGAGTTGGCCGAAGGCGCATGGCCGGGCGTGAGGCCCGAGGTGTGGCGCACGCCCAGGTCCACGATGCCGTAGAGCGTCGCGCTGCTGGCCTGGGCGAAGGCGGGGGCGGCCGTGGCGGCCAACAGGGCGCACAGCGCCCGGGTCGTCTGTATCAAGGTCTTCTCCTCCATGGGGTGCATGTGTTGCGAGGTCAGTCGGCGCTCAGTTGGGCCTTGGTGACCACGCCGCGCCACTTGGCGAGCTCCTGGCGCACGGTCTGTCCCAGGGCGTCGGGCGAGCTCGGATCAACCACGGCTCCCTGGTCCTCGATGCGGCGCACCACGTCCTTGTCGGCAAGAGCCGTCAGCAGGGCCTGGTTGAGCCGATCTACCACGGTACGTGGTGTCTTGGCGGGCGCAAACAGCGCATACCACTGCGTGACATCCACGCCGCGGATGCCCAGCTCTTCCAGCGTGGGAACCTGCGGCAGCAGTTTGGAGCGCTTGCCGCCGGCGATGGCCACCGCGTTGAGCTTGCCGCTCTTGACGTAGGGGTAGCCAGCAAACAGGCTCGGGAACATCAGCTGCGTCTGTCCGGCGATGGTGTCGGTCATCGCGGGTGCCGACCCTTTGTAGGGCACATGCGCCAGGTGCGCACCGGTTTCGATCTTGAACATCTCGGCCGCGAAGTGCGGCGCCGTGCCATTGCCGGCGGACGCGTAGTTGTACTTGTCGGGAGCTGTCTTCGTCAGCTGCACGAACTCCGCGACGGTTCTGGCGGGCACCTGGGGGTTCAGCACCATGAGCGTGGGCGAATAGCAGACCATGCCTATGGGCTCGAAGCTGGCAACCGGGTCGTAGCGCAGCTTCTGCAGTGCGGGGTTCATGCCATGCGTGGCGATGTAGCCGAACAAAATGGTCTGTCCATCAGGCGCGGCCCGGGCCACGAATTCGGATGCGATCGCGCCATTGGCGCCGGCCTTGTTGTCCACCACGACCGACTGGCCGAGCAGCTGCGACAGCTTCTGCGCGAGCACGCGCGCCATGGCGTCGTTTCCGCCACCTGCCGCGGTGGGCACGACCAGCGTGACGGGCTTGGCCGGAAAGGACGCGATGGCCGGGCCCGCCGTAAGCAGGCCCGCGAGCGCGAGGGCGCTGCCCAGGGCCCGCATGCGGCGGCGTGGGGAAATGGACTGATGCATGGCTGAGGTCTCCTTGTCGTTGAGGTGAAGCGAAGAAAAGATGTGTGTGGCCGGGTCAGGCCAACGCGTGATCTGGCACGTACAAGGTGCCTTCGAAGATCTTTCGGGCCGTGCGCACAAGGCAGGCCTGGCGCAGCTGCGGGTCCGCGTCCGTTCCGCCGAGCTCGACATCGACCTCGATGCGGCCCGCGGGGTGCTGCACGGCCACGCGATGGGTGCCGGCGCCCGGCCGCCACTGCGCGCCGTAGGCCACCGTGCCCGGCAGGGCGAGCGCCGCAGCCACGCCAATGGCGCCAGTGGCCGCATGCGAGCGGTGGCAGCGCCGGGGCGTGAAGTAGCGCGAGACGATCTGGCCGGGACGGGCGCCGGGCGCGACGACAACCGGCTTGGGCAGCACGCTGTCCGATACGTCGCCCAGGCCCATGCGCAGGCCGGCCGCGCGGCGCAGGGCTTCCAGGCGCGCGAGGAGTGCGCCATCGGCATCAAGCGCTGCAGGCGTCTCGTCGCCGCGCAGGCCCAGATCCTGGGCGCGCACGAGCACCATGACCTGCGCCGCATCGATACAGCTGAGTTCGACGCCGTCGATGGTGTCGGTACGCCGGCTCGTGGGAAATAGGCTGCCGGTGACCGAGCCCCAGGCATCCAGGAAGCTCAACAGCACCGGCGCCGCCGTACCCTGCACGCCATCGATGTGCGCATCGCCTTCGTAGCGCACGCGGCCGTTTCGCGTGCAGACACGCACGTCGATGCGCGAGCGCGTATTGACGTTGAAGACCCGCACCAGCGTGGTGTCTGAGCCGGGTGCCGCAGGCACCAGGCCCTGCTCGATGGCAAAGGGGCCCACGCCCGCCAGCATGTTGCCGCAGTTGGGGCGCGTGTCCACGCGCGCCTCCTCCACGCTGACCTGGGCGAAGAGATAGTCCACGTCGCAGTCGGCGCGCCGGGAGCGCGAGACGATGGCCACCTTGCTCGTGAGCGAGTTGCCGCCGCCCAGGCCGTCGATCTGCAGCTCGTGCGGCGAGCCCAGGGCCGCGAGCAGCATGCGGTCGCGCGCTGCAGGGTCTTGCGGCAGCCAGTCGGCCAGGAAGAACGGCCCTCGGGAGGTGCCGCCGCGCATCAGGATGCAGGGAAGGTCGTAGCTCATGGGTCGGCATGGTGCGCGGCCCCGGCTCTTCTGTGAATTGCATTGTTGACAACGATTGATGCGTATGGCGCAATAGCCGTTCACTCACCCAGCCCCATGCCATGAACATCAAGTTCGACCTCGCCGATCTCCAGGCTTTCGCCGCCGTGGCCGAGCTGCAGAGCTTTCGCGCGGCGGCCGAGGCCATCCATCTCTCGCAGCCGGCCTTCAGCCGCCGCATCGACAAGCTCGAAGAGGCGCTGGGCGTGCGCCTACTCGACCGCACCACCCGACGCGTCACGCTCACGACCGTGGGCCGCGACTTCGCACGCAAGACACAGCAGTGGCTCGACGACCTGGACGGCATGCTCATGGGCCTGGGCGACGTGGCCGCACGCCGCATGGGCGAGGTGACGATCGCCTGCGTGCCTTCGGCCGTGTATTACTTCCTGCCGCAGGTGGTCAAGCGCTACCACGAGCGCTTTCCGGGCATCCGCGTGAAGATCCACGACGCCAGCGCCAACGAGGTGCTGCTGGCCGTGGCCCAGGGCGATGCCGACTTCGGCCTGAACTTCATCGGCAGCCAGGAGGCCGAGATCGAGTTCAAGCCCGTGCTGGCCGAGCGCTTCGTGGCCGCCTGCCGGCGCGACCACGTGCTCGCGCGCCGCAAGAAGGTGAGCTGGGCGGAGCTCGGGCAGCACGACTTCATGTCGGTGGGCAAGACCTCGGGCAACCGCCTGCTCATGGACCTGGCCCTGGCCAACGTGCCCGACCGCCCCCAGTGCCGCTACGAGGCCAAGCACGTGACCACGCTGCTCGGGCTGGTGGAGGCGGGCCTGGGCGTGGCCGCCGTGCCCAGCCTGGCCATGCCGGGCAAGGACCATCCCACGCTGGTCTCGATTCCACTCGTGGAGCCCGTGGTCACGCGGCAAATGGGCCTCATCAAACGTCGGGGACGCTCCCTCTCTCCCGCCGCGCAGCAGCTGTATGACCTGCTGGTGACTACGCGCACTTTGCGGCCGCGAAGTGCCCTGGCGCCACAAAAAATACAATCGGGGCGATGACAGCATCCACCAAGCAGCGCGTCGTCGTCGGCCTCTCGGGCGGTGTCGACTCGGCCGTGACCGCCCACCTTCTCAAACAACAGGGCCACGAGGTGGTCGGCATCTTCATGAAGAACTGGGAAGATGACGACGACAGCGAATACTGTTCGTCCAACATCGACTTCGTGGACGCCGCCGCCGTGGCCGACGTGATCGGCATCGAGATCGAGCATGTGAACTTCGCCGCCGATTACAAGGACCGCGTGTTCGCCGAGTTCCTGCGCGAATACCAGGCCGGGCGCACGCCCAACCCCGATGTGCTCTGCAATGCCGAGATCAAGTTCAAGGCCTTCCTCGACCATGCCTTGCGCCTGGGGGCCGAAAGAATCGCCACCGGCCACTACGCACGCGTGCGCCAGAACCCGCAGACGCAGCTGTTCGAGCTGCTCAAGGGCCTGGACCCGTCCAAGGACCAGAGCTACTTCCTGCACCGCCTGAACCAGGCGCAGCTGTCCAAAACGCTATTCCCCGTAGGCGAACTGCACAAGACCGAAGTGCGCCGCATCGCCGCCGAGATCGGGCTGCCCAACGCGAAGAAGAAGGACTCGACCGGCATCTGCTTCATTGGCGAGCGGCCGTTCCGCGAGTTCCTCAACCGCTATATCAGCCATGAGCCCGGCCCCATCCTGAACGAGCGCGGGCGCAGGCTGGGCCGCCACGTGGGCTTGTCGTTCTACACCCTGGGCCAGCGCCAGGGCCTGGGGATTGGCGGCGTCAAGGACAAGGGAGCGCCGTGCGAGAACCCGGCGGCCGCCGAGCGGCCGCGCGGCGCGGGCGACCATGCGCCTTGGTACGTGGCGCGCAAGGACCTGGAGCGCAATGCGCTGATCGTGGTGCAGGGCCACGACCACCCCTGGCTGCTGTCGCATGGCTTGCAGGCGCAGGATGTGAGCTGGGTGGCCGGCCATGCGCCGGCGCCCGGCAGCTACGCGGCCAAGACGCGCTACCGCCAGCAGGATGCGCCCTGTCAACTGGCCGAGGCGTCTGGCGGTTTTGCGCTGCAGTTCCCCGAGGCGCAATGGGCCGTGACGCCGGGCCAGAGCGCGGTGCTCTACGACGGCGAGGTCTGCCTGGGCGGCGGCGTGATCGGCTCCGCACAGCCCTTGGCTTGACGCAACCATTGCCCGCGCACGCCGCCGTCGCCCGGCGCGCGTGCCATGCTCGGCCCCATGCCTGGCGCTTCCAGGGCCTTGCCCGCCATCGACCTGAACCGCTGCACCGGCTGCGGCTGGTGCGTTGCGGCCTGCCCGCCGCACGTGCTGTCGCTGCATGTGCTGCCCGGCAGCGGCTGGGGCATCAAGCGCGCGGTGCTCGATGACGCCACCGGTTGCACCGGCTGCGCGCTGTGCGCGCTGCGCTGCCCGATGGATGCGATCCGCATGGTGCGGCGCGCGCCAAAGACCTGACCGCCGCCTGGGCGCGGTGCCGTCGGCTACCATCCCTGTACACAAATACAGCGTGACGGGCGGCGCCGCAGCCGCGGGCCACGCGCTTTTCTCGTAATGGATCCCTCCACCTGGGCCGATGAGGCCATGCAGCAGTTCGATGCCGTCGTCTCGACGACGGCCGGCTTTCGCCCGCGCGAGGGCCAGCTGCGCATGGCCGCGCAGGTGGCGCACACCTTCAGCCAGGCGCAGCTGGGGCGCGAGGCCGATGCCTCGGCCAGCGGCGCGCGCGCGATCGCGGTGATCCAGGCGGGCACCGGCGTGGGCAAGTCGCTGGCCTACAGCGCGCCGGCCATCAGCGTGGCGCTGTCGCGCGGCGTGCGCGTGGTCATCTCGACGGCTACCGTGGCGCTGCAGGAGCAGCTGGTGCACAAGGACTTGCCGCAGCTGGCCGCGCGCATGGAGCAGCCGTTTGCCTTTGCGCTGGCCAAGGGGCGCGGGCGCTATGTGTGCAAGCTCAAGCTCGAACGCCTGGCCAGCGGCGCCAGCGACGACGAGGACATCCCTGACGACCTGCTCGCCGGCGAGGCCCACGCGCAGCGCCAGGCGCAGCTGCAGTCGCCCGAGCAGCGCCTGCGCCAGCAGTTCTACACCGGCCTGGCCGACGCGCTGGTGCGCGGCGACTGGGACGGCGACCGCGACCAGTTGGGTACGCCGCCCGAGCCCGAGCAGTGGGCGCCCGTGGCCGCCGACGCGCACACCTGCACCGGCAAGCACTGCCCGCTGTTTTCCAGCTGCAGCTACTTCGAGCGGCGCAAGGAGCTGGTCGCCGCGCAGGTCATCGTGGTCAACCACGACCTGCTGCTGTCGTCGATGGGCGCGCGCCTGCTGCCCGAGCTGGACAACTGCCTGCTGGTGATCGACGAGGCCCACCACCTGCCGGCCACCGCGCTGTCGCAGTTCGCCTGCGAGATGGACTTGTCGCGCCTGACCTGGATGGATCGTCTCACCAGCCGCGCGCTGCGAGTGGGGCAACTGGTCGAGGTCGAGGAGACGGCCGACATCCCGCAGCACGCCGCCCGCCTGCGCGCGGCGCTGCAAGATCTCGCGCGCCTGGTGCTCGACGTGTACCGCGAACCGCTGCAGGCGCCCACTGCGGGCGGGCGCAGCTTTGCCGCCCGCCAGCCGGCGCGCACACGTGTGGCTGGCGGCGTGCTGCCCGAGGTGCTGGTCGAGCCGCTGGCGCAGATTGCCCACCACGCCGGCGGCTACCTGGAGTCGCTGCGCGCGATTGCCAAGGCGCTGCGCAGCGCGATGCGCGACACGCCGCAGGAGGCGCGCCGCCTGTCGCAGCTGTACGCCCAGGTCGGCGCGATGACGCCGCGCCTGGAGGCCGTCTACGCCTGCGCCCAGCTGCTGCTGCAGGACGCGCCCGAGGGCGCGGCGCCCGCGGCCAAGTGGTTCACGCTGGCGCAGGAGGGCGACTACCTGGTCGTGCGCGCCCACGCCAGCCCGGTGCTGCCCGGCAGCACGCTGCGCACCCATTTGTGGCCGGCGGCGCGCGCGGCGGTGCTCACCTCGGCCACGCTGACCAGTTGCGGCGAGTTCGACTTCTTTTTGCGCGAGGCCGGTCTGTACGGCGACGAGGCGGTCACCACGCTGCAGGTGGACAGCCCGTTCGACTACGCGCGCCAGGGCCAGCTGGTGGCCGCGGCCACGCAGGCCGACCCGCGCGACGCGGCCGGCTACACCGCCGAGATGGTGCAGGCGCTGCTGGACGACGTGCGCCAGGTCGAGGCCGGCGCGCTGGTGCTGTTCACCTCGCGAGAGCAGATGCGCCAGGCCGTCGACGCCCTGCCCGCCGAGCTGCGCGCGCGCGTGCTGGTGCAAAACCAGCAGCCGCGCCAGCTGCTGCTCAAAACCCACCGCGAGCGCGTCGCCCAGGGCCTGCCGTCGGTCATCTTCGGCATGCAGTCGTTCGGCGAGGGTCTGGATTTGCCGGGCGCGCTGTGCGAGTCGCTGTTCATCGCCAAACTGCCGTTCGCCCCGCCCGACGACCCGGTGGGCCAGGCGCGCGCCGAGTGGCTACGCGCCGGCGGGCGCGACCCGTTCAGCGAGATCGTCGTGCCGGCCACCGCCGTGCGATTGGCGCAGTGGGTGGGCCGCGCGATACGAACCGAAGAAGACCAGGCGCATGTCTACTGCTACGACAAACGCCTGGTGCGCACCGGCTACGGCCAGCGGCTGCTGGCCGGCCTGCCGCCGTTCACGCTGGTGCGCCGTGGTGCATGACGGTGTCCGGCGCTGACTGCTCGGCACGCGCCTGGCGCCGGCGCAGCACGCGATCCCAGGCTTTTTCGTGGAAGAAAAAGGCAAAGGCCTGCACCGTCGGCTCCAGCAGGCTGAGCGTGAGCGACGCCCACAGGTTGCCGGTGACCGCATAGGCCACCATGGCGGCCACGCTGACGTGGATGACGTAGTAGGTGCCGGTTTTCATCAGCATCTGGGCGTTGGTTCTGGCGAGTTTGCGGATGCGGGTCATGGTGAAATCTCCAAATGATGAGCAAATGATAATCATTCTCATTTATCACAGTCAAGCCCATGGTGATTGGATGTCGCGATCGCTGCGACAGACAATGCACGGCGTGGCTCGACAGCATGCGGGCAGCAACCAAAGGAGACACGAGATGAAGATTGCCGCTGTCCAGATGGTCTCGGGGCCGTCGCGCGACGCCAACCTGCAGCAGGCGCGCGCGCTGCTGCGCCAGGCCGCGCAGGCCGGCGCCGAGCTGGTCGCCCTGCCCGAATACTTTTCGGCCATGGGCCTGCACGACACCGACAAGCTGGCGCTGGCCGAGCCCTTTGGCGACGGGCCGGCGCAGCAGTTTCTGGCCCAGGCGGCGCGCGAGCTGGAGCTGTGGATCGTCGGCGGCACCGTGCCGCTGCAGGCACCGACGCCCGACCGCGTGTTCAACAGTTCGCTGGTCTACGCGCCCGACGGCCGCTGCACGGCGCGCTACGACAAGATCCACCTGTTTCGCTTCGAGGACGCCGACAACCACTTCGACGAGGCGCGGACGATTGCGCCCGGCCAGCAGCCGGTGAGCGCCGAGGTCACCGACCGCAGCGGCGGGCGCTGGCAGCTGGGCCTGTCGGTCTGCTACGACCTGCGCTTTCCCGAGCTGTACCGCGCCCATGCCGGCTGCGACCTGCTGCTGGTGCCCAGCGCCTTCACCTATACGACGGGGCGCGCGCACTGGCAGGTGCTGCTGCGTGCGCGCGCCATCGAGAACCAGGCCTATGTGCTGGCGCCGGCGCAAGGCGGCGTGCACGACGGCGGCCGTCACACCTGGGGCCACAGCATGCTGGTCGATCCCTGGGGCGAGGTGCTGGCGCTGCAGGCCCAGGGCGCGGGCGTGGTGATGGGCGAGTTGCAGCGCACGCGCCTGGCGCAGGTGCGCGCCAGCCTGCCGGCGCTGCGCCACCGCGTGCTCGGCGTGGCGCCATGAGTGGCTGGAGCCAGGCCGGCGCGCAGTTGCTGCAGCGCCTGCCGCTGCAACTGCGCCGGCGCATCGTGCACCTGCAGCGCTGGCTGCTGTGGGCGGCGCTGGTGGTGCTGGTGGTGGCCATGCTGGTTCTGCAGCTGTGGCTGACCGGGCGCTACGAGGCATCGGCGGTGCAAGACCGCATCGAGCGCGACGACGCCAATGCCGCCGCCGACATGCGCGCGGCGCTGGGCCACAACCTGCAGAGCCTGCAGGCGCTGCAGGCGCATGCACCCGACCCGCTGCAGTGGCAGGTGCGCGCGGCCGACCTGCTGGAGCTGCGCCGCGAGCTGGTGAGCATCACCTGGCGCGACGCGCAGCTCAAGCTGCACATGCAGGTCGAGTCGCCCTACCGCGCACCGCAGCGCGGCGCGGATCCGCCGCCTTCCACCGAGGCTCCCAGCGCCGTTGCCTTTGCCTGCGCCAATGCACTGCGCCAGCAGTCGCCGTCGTATGCCGACAGCTACTTCCAGCCCATGCCGGGCGGCCTGGGCGAGGAACTGCTGCCGGTGTGCCTGCCCCAGGTCGAGCACGGCCGCGTCAAGGGCTATGTGGTCGCCGTCTACTCGCTGCAGTCCATGCTGGCCGAGCTGGTCGAGCGCAGCCTCAAGCAAACGCGCGAGCTGTCGTTCACCGAAGTGGACGGCACGCGCCTGGCCATCGTCGCCGCGCAGCGCCGAGGCACGCGCGCCTTCACCGCGCAGCAACTGCTGAGCCTGCCCGGCGTCACGCTGGTGCTGCGCATGGACGGCTGGCACCAGCCGCCCAGCGTCTACCCCAACGTGCTCACCGCGCTGGTGACCGTGATGTCGATTGCGCTGGTGTCGGTCGTCGTCGTGCTGGTGCGCGACAACCGCCGGCGCCTGCACGCCGAGCGCGAGCTGGGCGAGGCGCTGGCGCTGCGCAAGGCGATGGAGAATGCGCAGATCACCGGCCTGCGCGTGCGCGACCTGCAGGGGCGCATCACCTACGTCAACCCGGCGTTCTGCGCCATGGTGGGCTACGACGAGCAGGAACTGCTGGGCAGCAGCTCGCCGGCCGTCTACTGGCCGCCGGATCGCTTCGAGGAGTATCTGCAGCACCACGCCGAGCTGGCCGCGCAGGGCACGGCCGCCCCGCGCGAGGGCTATGAGGCGCAGTTCGAGCGCAAGGACGGCACGCGCTTTGCGGTGATGATCTATGAGGCCCCGCTGCTCAACACCAAGGGCGTGCAGACCGGCTGGATGGGCGCTTTCGTCGACATCAGCGAGCAGCGCCGCGTCGAGGCGACGTCGCGCCTGGCGCAGGAGCGCCTGCAGGCCACGGCGCGCCTGACGGCAATGGGCGAGATGGCGTCGCTGATCAGCCATGAACTCAACCAGCCGCTGGCGGCCATCTCCAGCTATGCCCACGGCTCGCTCAATCTGCTGCAGTCGGCCGGCGCGGCGCCGCTGCCCGCGGCCGACCGCAGCGACCTGGACACCGGCCTGCAGCGCATTGCCGAGCAGGCCGAGCGCGCCGGGCGCGTGATCAAGAGCGTGCATGCCTTCGTGCGCCGCCGCTCGCAAGAGCGCAGCAGTGTTACCGCGCAGGCGCTGGTCGACGCGGTGCTGCCGCTGATCCGCCTGCAGGCGGCCTCCGGCGCGGTGCGCCTGACGATCGACATCGCCCCCGGCCTGCCGCCCATGCTGTGCGACGTGACCATGGTCGAGCAGGTACTGCTCAACCTGGCGCGCAACGCCATCCAGGCCATGGCCGAAAGCCACGCGCCGCAGCGCGAGCTGGTGCTGGCCGTGCGCCTGGCGCGCGGCCCCGGCATGCGCCGCTGGCTGCAGTGGGCCGTCCGCGACACCGGGCCGGGCATCAGAGACGAGGTGGCCGCCCAGCTGTTCACGCCGCTGTTCACCACGCGCGCCGAAGGCATGGGCCTGGGCCTGAGCCTGTGCCGCACCGTGATCGAGCAGCACGGCGGCGTGCTGGACTTTCACGCGCGGCCCGGCGGCGGCACCGCCTTTGTCTTCACCCTGCCCGCGCAGTGATGCGCCCATACTGCGCGCACTGTTTCTAGAATGCCCGCATGACAGCATCCGCCCCACCCGTGAACGCCAGCCTGGCCACCGTCTACATCGTCGACGACGATGCCCAGGTGCGCGAGGCGCTGGCCTGGCTGCTGCGCACGCGGCGCCTGCTCAGCGAATGCTTTGACAGCGCCGAGGCGTTCGAGCAGGCGCAGGCCCTGCGCGCCGAGCAGCGCCACCCGGCCTGCCTGCTGCTGGACGTACGCATGCCGGGCATGAGCGGGCTGGCGCTGTTCGAGCGGCTGCTCGAACACGGCCTGACCGACGCCATGCCGGTGATCTTTCTGACCGGCCACGCCGACGTGCCGACGGCCGTGGCCACGGTCAAGCGCGGCGCTTTTGATTTCTGCGAGAAGCCCTTCTCGGACAACCAGCTGGTCGACCGCATCCAGGCGGCGCTCACACAGTCGCTGCAATGGCTCGAAGCTCGTCAGTCGGGGCAGGCGGTGCGCGGGCGCATCCAGGCGCTGACCGAGCGCGAGCGCGCCGTGATGGAGCAGGTCGCCGCCGGCCAGCCCAACAAGCTGATCGCGCAGCAGCTCGACATCAGCGTGCGCACCGTCGAGGTGCACCGCGCCCGCGTGTTCGACAAGATGGGCGTGAAATCGGCCGTCGAGCTGGCCAACCTGCTGCGTGACAGCAGCTGATTCCATTTCTATATCAACCGATTACTTTGTCGGCTTCGCTTGTCGTGCTACAGCACTGTCTGCGCTTCACCTTCGCGTACTCGATCGATATAGAAATGGAATGAAGCGCATGAAAAAGCCCGCCGGGCACGGGCCGGGCGGGCTTGGGGGAGGCACCCGGTTATTCAGCCCTGGCGCTCGCCCACGTAGATCTCGACGCGGCGGTTGCGCGCGCGGCCGTCGGCCGTGGCGTTGCTGGCAATGGGTTCGCGCGAGCCGCGGCCTTCGGTCTGGATGCGCCGCCCGTCCACGCCGCGGTCGACCAGGTAGTTGCGCGTGCTGGCGGCGCGGTCGCGCGACAGCGGGTCGTTGATCGCGTCGCTGCCCGTCGAGTCGGTGTGGCCGACGATGCGCACCTCGGCCGCCGGGTTGTTGCGCAGGCCCTCGGCAAAGCGATCCAGGATGGCGCGGAAGTTGGGCTGGATGTCGGCGCGGTTGGTGGCAAACGAAATGTCGCTGGGGATGTCCAGCTTGAGCTGGTTGTCCGCCGTCTGCGTCACGCCCACGCCGGTGCCCTGGGTGACCGCTTCCATCTCCTGCTTCTGCTTTTCCATGTGCTGCGACCAGATATAGCCGCCCAGCGCGCCGGCGGCGGCGCCTATGGCCGCGCCCTTGCCGGCGTGGCCGCTTCCGGTCATCGCGCCGATCACCGCACCGCCGACCGCGCCAACGCCGGCGCCCGTGGCCGTGCCGCGCTGGGTTTGCGACATGTCGGCGCAGCCGGTGGCCACGACGGCCAGCGACAGACAGCTGATGGCGATTGCTTTACGCATGGTGTTTTCTCCTTGTTTGCAAGATTGACGATGGTGCGCGCGGCGTTGGCGGCGCGCACATGACAGCGTCAAAGCTTAGTGCGTCGCCAGGGCTTTGTTTGTAGACAAACGTGAATGTTGCGCCCCGGTGTTCCGTGTGGCGCGTGGTCAGTGCGGCCGATCCGGCGGCCCCGCCGCAGGCTGCTGCGCCTGGCTTTGCGGGTCGTCCCGTGCCGGCGGCTCGCCGCGCTTGCGCCCCGAGAACATCGTCCACCAGATGATGAAGACAAAGACGGCGAGCGCCAGCAGCGCTTCAAGCAAAATCACGCCCATGAATGTTCGTCTCCTGCGCTGGTTTGTAACGGCGCTGATTGTAGGCACGCTGGCCGCCTGCGCCACGCGTGAGCCCGCCGCTCCCGAAAGCCCAGCCGCCGCCGCTCCCGGCAAGCTGGCGCCGCTCAAGGGCCCCATGGTCGTTCCTGGGACGCTGGCGCAGTCCAAGAGCCGCTGGGTGCCGGTGGACTGGAGCGAACTGCCCGGCTGGAGCGAGGACAGCCCGCACGAGGCCTGGAACGCCTGGCTGCGCAACTGCGAGCGCCCGGCGCCCGCCTTTGCGCCGCTGTGCGAGCAGGTGCGCCAGCTGTCGATTGCCGGCGACGAGGCGCAGCGCGGCTGGATGCTCGAACACCTGCAGCCCTACCGCATCGAGTCGCTGGAGGGCAACCCAGAGGGCATGCTGACCGGCTATTACGAGCCGTTTCTGGAGGCCTCGCGCCAGCGCGGCAATGGCTTCGAGGTGCCGTTGTACCAGCCGCCGGCGGGCCTGGCGCAGCGTCAGCCCTGGTACACGCGCCAGCAGATCGAGCAGCAGCCCGAGGTGCAGGCGCAGCTGGCCGGGCGCGCGATTGCCTGGGTGCGCGACCCGGTGCAGGCGCTGGTGCTGCACATCCAGGGTTCGGGGCGGCTGAATTTGCTCGAAGCCGACGGCAGCACCCGCGTGGTGCGCCTGGCCTTTGCCGGCACCAATGGTCAGCCCTACCGCAGCGTGGGCAGGTGGCTGCTCGACCGCGGCCTGGTGCGCGACGCCACCTGGCCCGGGATCAGCGCCTGGGTGGCCGCCAACCCGCAGCGCGTGCAGGAGATGCTGTGGTCCAACCCGCGCTACGTGTTCTTTCGCGAGGAGCCGCTAGACGACCTGGACGCCAGCTTCGGCCCGCGCGGCGCGCAGGGCGTGGCGCTCACCCCTGGACGCTCGATCGCGGTCGATCGCCTGAGCATTCCCTACGGCACGCCGGTGTGGCTGGCGTCGACCGGTCCGGCCACGCAGTTGGCGCGCCTGGTGATGGCGCAGGACACGGGCAGCGCCATCGTCGGCGCGGTGCGGGCCGATTTTTTCACCGGCTGGGACGACGCGGCGGCCGACCTGGCCGGGCGCCTGAAGCAGGGATTGCGCCTGTGGGCACTGTGGCCTAAGTGAGCGCATTGGGCTTTGCCGGGCGAGCTCGGTAAAATCCCTGGTTTACCTGCAATCTCCGGAGCCGCCTTTCATGGCCAACCCTCAGAACATGGCGAACGCCATCCGCGCACTTGCAATGGATGCGGTGCAACAAGCCAATTCCGGCCACCCCGGCGCGCCAATGGGCATGGCCGACATGGCCGTCGCCCTGTGGGGCCGCCACCTGGCCCACAACCCGGCCAATCCGCACTGGGCCAACCGCGACCGCTTCGTGCTCTCCAACGGCCACGGCTCGATGCTGATCTATGCATTGCTGCACCTGACGGGTTATGACCTGCCCATGCAGGAGCTCAAGAACTTTCGCCAGCTGCACAGCAAGACCGCAGGCCACCCCGAAGTGGGCGTGACCCCGGGCGTCGAGACGACGACCGGCCCGCTGGGCCAGGGCCTGACCAACGCCGTCGGCATGGCGCTGGCCGAAAAACTGCTGGCCAGCGAGTTCAACCGTGACGGCCACGCCATCGTCGACCACCACACTTACGTCTTCCTGGGCGACGGCTGCCTGATGGAAGGCATCAGCCACGAGGCCTGCGCGCTGGCCGGCGCCTGGAAGCTCGACAAGCTGATCGCGCTGTACGACGACAACGGCATCAGCATCGACGGCCAGGTTGCGCCCTGGTACGTGGACGACGTGGCCCAGCGCTTCAACGCCTACCAGTGGAACGTAATCGGCCCGATCGACGGCCATGACCCCGACAAGGTCGACCGCGCCATTGCCCAGGCCAAGGCATCGCAGGACGGGCGCCCCACGCTCATCATCTGCAAGACGCACATCGGCAAGGGCAGCCCCAACCGTGTGAACACCGCCAAGGCCCACGGCGAGCCGCTGGGCTTTGATGAGATTGCGCTGACGCGCGCCGCGCTGGGCTGGGAGTACGGCCCATTCGAGATTCCGGCCGAGGTCTACGCCGACTGGGACGCCAAGGCCGCGGGCGCCGAGCGCGAGGCCGCGTGGGACGAGCGCTTTGCCGCCTACACCGCCGCCCACCCCGAACTGGCCGCGGAATTTACCCGCCGCATGACCGGCGACCTGCCCAGGCACTTTGCCCAGGTGGCCGTGGACACCGTCGTCGCCGCGCACACCAAGGCAGAGACCGTGGCCAGCCGCAAGGCCAGCCAGCTGGCGCTGGAAGAATTCACCGCCAAATTGCCCGAGCTGCTGGGCGGCAGCGCCGACCTGACCGGCTCCAACCTCACCAACACCAAGAGCACGTCCAACCTGCGCTTCGACCGCCAGGGCGCCGTGGTCAAGAACGAGGACGGCGTCGGCGGGCGCCACATCAACTACGGCGTGCGCGAGTTCGGCATGGCCGCCATCATGAATGGCATTGCGCTGCACGGCGGCTTCATCCCCTACGGCGGCACCTTCATGACGTTCAGCGACTACAGCCGCAACGCCATCCGCATGGCCGCGCTGATGAAGCAGCGCGTGATCCATGTCTTCACGCACGACTCCATCGGCCTGGGCGAGGACGGCCCGACGCACCAGCCCGTCGAGCACGCGGCCAGCCTGCGCCTGATCCCGGGCCTGGACGTCTGGCGCCCGGCCGACACCGCCGAGACGGCCGTTGCCTGGAGCGTGGCGCTGTCCAACCGCACCATGCCCACGGCGCTGCTGCTGTCGCGCCAGGGCCTGCCCTACGCACCCAAGCGCGACCTGGGCGACATCTCGCGCGGCGCCTACATCCTGTCCGAGCCGGCCGACGTTGGTATGAGGAAAAAGGCGCAGGCGGTCATCATCGCCACTGGCTCCGAAGTGGCGTTGGCGCTGACCGCGCAAAAGCAGCTGGCCGAGAAAAAAATCGCGGTGCGCGTGGTCTCCATGCCCAGCACGACGACCTTTGACCGCGAGGACGTGAAGTACAAGAAGCTGGTGCTGCCCGCCGGCCTGCCGCGCATCGCGGTCGAAATGGGCGTCACCGACTTCTGGTGGAAATACGGCTGCGCCGCCGTCGTCGGCATCGACAGCTTCGGCGAGTCGGCCCCGGCCGGCGTGCTGTTCAAGCACTTTGGCTTCACCGCCGAGAACGTGGCCGACACGGTGCGCATGGCACTTTCGCGCAAGCGCTGAAGCCATCCGATTTTCTTTGCAACCATCCCAAGAGGCTCAACCATGACCATCAAGATTGGCATCAACGGCTTCGGCCGCATCGGCCGCAACGTGCTGCGCTCGGCGCTGCAGAACTTCTCCGACATCGAAGTCGTTGCGATCAACGACCTGCTGGAGCCCGACTATCTGGCCTATATGCTGCGCTACGACAGCGTGCACGGCCGCTTCCGTGGAGAGGTGTCGGTCGACGGCAACACGCTGATCGTCAACGGCAAGAAGATCCGCCTGACGCAGGAGCGCGACCCGGCCAACCTGAAGTGGAACGAGGTCGGCGCCGACATCGTGATCGAGTCCACCGGCCTGTTCCTGACCAAGGAAGCCGCCGAGAAGCACATTGCCGCTGGCGCCAAGAAGGTGATGATGTCGGCACCGTCGAAGGACGACACGCCGATGTTCGTCTTTGGCGTGAACCACAAGACCTACGCCGGCCAGCCCATCATCAGCAATGCGTCGTGCACCACCAACTGCCTGGCGCCCGTGGCCAAGGTGCTGCATGACAAGTGGGGCATCAAGCGCGGCCTGATGACCACCGTGCACGCCGCCACCGCCACGCAAAAGACCGTCGACGGCCCTTCCAACAAGGACTGGCGCGGCGGCCGCGGCATTCTGGAGAACATCATTCCCAGCAGCACCGGCGCCGCCAAGGCCGTGGGCGTGGTGATCCCCGAGCTGAACAAGAAGCTGACCGGCATGTCGTTCCGCGTGCCGACGTCGGACGTGTCGGTCGTCGACCTGACAGTTGAGCTGGAAAAGGAAGCCAGCTACGACGAGATCAAGGCCGAGATGAAGGCCCAGTCGCAGGGCGCGCTCAAGGGCGTGCTGGCTTACACCGAGGACAAGGTCGTCGCCACCGACTTCGTCGGCGAGACGCATACCTCGGTGTTCGACGCCGACGCCGGCATCGCGCTGGACAAGACCTTCGTCAAGGTCGTCGCCTGGTACGACAACGAGTGGGGCTACTCCAACAAGTGCCTGGAGATGGTGCGCGTGATGGCCGGTCAATAAACGGCGGCTTTATCTCTCCTTCAAAAACGCGCCTTTCGGCGCGTTTTGCTTTGAATACGTTCTTACCCCCGCAGCAGCTTCTCCCGCGCCAGCTCCAGCGCCTGCGGATGGGCGCGCAGTACCAGGGTGTCGCCCTCGGCCAGCGGCATGGGGTCGTCGGGCTCGGACAGCCTGCCGCCGGCGCGGCGCACGTGGATCAGGTGCACGCCCATGGCCGGCAGCGTCAGCGAGTCGATGCTGCGGCCGATCGTCGCCGCGTCGGGCGCCAGCGTGATCGAGGCCAGGCGCTCCTGGTCGCGTTCGCTGGCGGTGTCGTCGTCGGCGCCGTGAAAGTAGCCGCGCAGCAGGCCGTAGCGCGCGCTGCGCTGCTCCTGCACCATGCGCACCACGCGGCGCACCGGCACGCCCACCAGTGCCAGCGCCTGGCTGGCCAGCATCAGCGAGCCCTCGATGGCCTGGGGCACGACCTCGGTGGCGCCCGCGGCCTGCAGGCGCTCCAGGTGGGTGTCGTCCTGCGTGCGCACCAGCACCGGCACCTGTGGCGCATGCGCGCGCGCCAGCGCCAGCACCTTGAGTGCGGCGGGCGTGTCCAGCGGCGTGATGACGACGGCCGCCGCGCGCGCCAGGCCCGCGGCCATCAGCGCCTGCAGCCGCGTGGCGTCGCCAAACACCACCGAGTTGCCGGCCGCCGCCGCCTGGCGCACGCGGTCGGGATCCAGATCCAGCGCCAGGTAGCCAATGCCCTCGTGCTCCAGCAGCCGCGCCAGGTTCTGGCCGCAGCGCCCGTAGCCGCAGATCAGCACATGGCCGCTGGTGTTGATGGACTGGCGCGCGATCTGCGTGACCTGCAGCGACTGCTGCAGCCAGTCGCTGGCGACCAGCCGGGTGACGATGGCGTTGCTGTACTGGATGAGAAAGGGCGTGGCCAGCATCGACAGCACCATGGCCGCCAGCAGCGGGTTCATCAGCGCCGGCGCGATCAGCTCGTGCATGTTCATCAGCGCCAGCAGCACGAAGCCGAACTCGCCCGCCTGCGCCACATACAGGCCGGTGCGCAGCGATACACCGGCGCTGCCCCCGCGCCCGTAGGACAGCACAAAGATGATGGCCGTCTTCAGCAGCAGCGGCCCGAGCAGCAGCACCAGCACCATGGCCCAGCGCTCCAGCAGGATGTGCCAGTCCAGCATCATCCCCACGGTGATGAAGAACAGGCCCAGCAGCACGTCGTGGAAGGGACGGATGTCGGTGTCCACCTGGTGGCGGAATTCGGTCTCGGCCACCAGCACGCCGGCAATGAAGGCGCCCAGCGCCAGCGACAGGCCGGCCAGCTCGGTCAGCCAGGCCAGGCCCAGCGTGACCAGCAGCAGGTTGAGCATGAACAGCTCCTCGCTCTTGCGCCGCGCCACCAGCGTCAGCCACCAGCGCATCACGCGCTGGCCGCCGGCCAGCAGCACCGTGACCAGCAGCGTGGCCTTGAGCAGCGCCAGGCCCAGCGCCAGCAGCAGCGCGTCGGGCTCCGAGCCCAGCGCCGGAATCAGCACCAGCAGCGGCACGACGGCCAGGTCTTGGAACAGCAGAATGCCCAGCACGCGCCGCCCGTGCTCGCTCTCCAGCTCGGCGCGCTCGGTCAGCAGCTTGACGACGATGGCCGTGCTGCTCATCGCCAGCAGCCCGCCCAGCGCCAGCGCGCTCTGCCAGCCCATGTCCCACACGCCGCCCACCCAGCGCGACAGCAGCAGCGCCAGCGTGGTGAACGCCGCCATCGACCCCACCACCTGCAGCAGTCCCAGGCCGAACACGAAGCGGCGCATCGCGCGCAGCTTGGGCAGGCTGAATTCCAGACCGATGGCGAACATCAGAAACACCACGCCGAACTCGCCCAGGTGGCGCACGCCCTCGGAGTTGCTGGCCAGCGCCAGCGCGTGCGGGCCGATCAGAATGCCCGCGGCCAGGTAACCCATCATCGGCGGCAGGCGCAGCATGCGACAGGCCACGACGCCGAGCACTGCGGACAGCAGATAGAGCAGGGTCAGGGCCAGCGATGACATGACCGGTGATGGTAAAGGCTGCATGGGCTGTGCCGGTACGGGCCATCGGGGCGGGCCGGCCGTGCGGTCATGCGCGCGCCGATAAAATCCCCTCCCATGCTCACCGCCTCTGCCGCTGCCACCGCCTTTGACGCCGACCAGGCCCTGCGCCTGGGGCGCGAAACCTTCGAGATCGAGGCCCACGCGCTCTCCGACCTGGCCGCGCGCCTGGACGACGCCTTCGTGCAGGCCGTGCAGCTGCTGCTGGGCGTGCGTGCGCGCGTCGTCGTGATGGGCATGGGCAAGAGCGGCCACGTCGGGCGCAAGATCGCCGCGACGCTCGCCTCCACCGGCACGCCCGCCTTCTTCGTTCACCCGGCCGAGGCCAGCCACGGCGACCTGGGCATGGTCACGCCGCAGGATGTGGTGCTGGCCATCTCCAACAGCGGCGAGAGCCACGAGCTCACCGTGCTGCTGCCCGTGCTCAAGCGCCAGGGCGTGCCGCTGCTGGCGCTCACGGGCAAGCCCCAGTCCACGCTGGCGCGCCATGCCGACGTGGTGCTCGACTGCAGCGTCACGCGCGAGGCCTGCCCGCTGAACCTGGCGCCCACGACCAGCACCACCGCGCAGCTGGCCATGGGCGACGCGCTGGCCGTCGCGCTGCTGGACGCGCGCGGCTTTCGCGCCGAGGACTTTGCCCGCTCCCACCCTGGCGGCGCGCTGGGCCGGCGCCTGCTCACCCATGTGCGCGACGTGATGCGCACCGGCGACGACGTGCCGCGCGTCGCGCCCCAGGCCGACTTCAGCACGCTGATGCGCGAGATGAGCGCCAAGTGCGTGGGCGCGGCGGCCATCGTCGACGCCGCAGGCCACCCCATCGGCATCTTCACCGACGGCGACCTGCGCCGGCGCATCGAGTCGGGCGCCGACGTGCGCGCGATGGACGCGCAGGCGCTGATGCACGCCCACCCGCGCACCCTGGCCGCCGACGCGCTGGCCGCCGACGCCGCGCTGGTGATGGAGCGCCACGCCATCACCAGCGTGCTCGTCACCGACGCGGCCGGCGTGCTGGTCGGCATCGTGCACATCGGCGACCTGATGCGCGCCAAGGTAATCTGATGGCCACGCCCCTGCCCGAGCTGCAGCCCGCGCTGCACTTCTCCCCCGAGCTGCTGCTGCGCGCCCAGGACGTGCGCGTGGCCTTCTTCGACGTCGACGGCGTGCTCACCGACGGCGGGCTGTATTTCTCCGAGTCCGGCGAGGCGCTCAAGCGCTTTCACACGCTGGACGGCCACGGCATCAAGCTGCTGGCGCGCGCCGGCATCACGCCGGCCGTGGTCACTGGACGCGACAGCGCCGCGCTGCGACTGCGCCTGTCGGCGCTGGGCGTGGTGCACGCGCGCTTTGGCACCGAAGACAAGCGCCCCGCGGCCGAGTCCATCCTGGCCGAGCTGGGCCTGGGCTGGCACCAGGCCGCGGCCATGGGCGACGACTGGCCTGACCTGCCCATGCTGCGCCGCGCGCAGCTCGCCTGCGTGCCGCCCGCCGCCCACGCCGAGGTGCGCGCCGTCGCCCACTACACGACGTGCGCCGCAGGCGGCCAGGGCGCGGCGCGCGAGTTCTGCGACCTGCTGCTGGTGGCCAGCGGCCGCTACCGCCAGCTGCTGCAGGATTACGCGCAATGACGTCGCGCCGCGCCGCCGACCGCCTGGGCGCCTACCTGCCCATCGCGCTGATGGGCGTGCTGGCGCTGGGCACCTGGTGGCTGGTGCGCAACGCCCCGCAGCCGCAGCCGGTAGCCGCGCCCAAGCCGCCCGCGCATGTGCCCGACTACACGATGCACGGCTTTTCCGTCAAAAGCTTTGATGCCAGCGGCCGCCAGACCAGCGACGTGCGCGGCACGCTGGCCAGCCACTACCCCGACACCGACACCACCGAGATCGAGCAGGTGCAGCTGCGTTCGGTGCACGAGGACGGCAGCGTGCTGACGGCGACCGCCAAGCGCGCGCTGAGCAACGCCGACGGCTCCGAGGTACAGCTGCTGGACGACGCCGTCGTCACGCGCACGCCCGCGCCGGCGGCCACGGCCAGCGCAGCGCGCCAGAAGCCGGTCATGCAGTTTCGCGGCGATTTCCTGCATGTCTGGGTCAACGAGGAGCGCGTGCGCTCGCACCTGCCGGTCACGCTGATTCGCGGCAAGGATCGCTTCACCGCCGACGCGATGGACTACGACGACCTGGCCCAGGTGCTGCAGTTGCACGGCCAGGTGCGCGGCGAACTGGCGCCCCAGTCCCCGGCGGCCGCGCCGGCGCGCGCCCGCTGACATGAATCACGCTGGCGCGCCCCTGGCCTACATCACCGGCGCGTCCAGCGGCATCGGCCAGGCGCTGGCGCAGCGCTACCTCGACGCCGGCTGGCGCCTTGCGCTGTCGGCGCGCCGCGCCGACCTGCTGCACGACTGGGCGCGGCAACAGGGCGTGGACGATGACCGCATCGGCATCTACCCGGCCGACGTCAGCGACAGCGCCCAGGCCATGGCTGCCGGGCGGCAATGCCTGCAGCAGCAGGGCCTGCCCGACGTGGTGATCGCCAACGCCGGCATCAGCGTTGGCGTGGACACGTCGATTGCCGCCGACCTGGCCGTGATGCAGCGCGTGCTGGCCACCAACGTGACCGGGCTTGCCGCCACCTTCCAGCCCTTCATCACGCCGATGGCCGCGCGCGGCAGCGGCCGCCTGGTGGGCGTGGCCAGCGTGGCCGGCGTGCGCGGCCTGCCGGGCCATGGGGCGTACTGCGCCAGCAAAGCGGCGGCGATTGCCTATTGCGAGAGCCTGCGCGGCGAGCTGCGCGCCAGCGGCGTGCGCGTGGTGACGCTGGCGCCCGGCTATGTCGACACGCCGCTGACCCGTGCCAATCGCTACGCCATGCCGTTTTTGATGCAGCCCGAGGACTTTGCCGCGCGCGCGGTGCGCGCGATCGACGCGGGCGACTCCTGGCGCGTCATTCCCTGGCAGATGGGCGTGGCCGCAGCGGTGTTGCGCCAGCTGCCCAACGCCTGGTTCGACCGGCTGCTGGTTGGGCGCGCGCGCAAGCACCGCGACGGCGGCCCGGGCGCGGCGCCAGACGAACCGGGCGGGCGCCCATGAAAAACGGCGGCTGCCGTCAGGGCAGTCGCCGTCGTCGATTCCGTTGGTGAGGCTGCGGCTCAGCCGTGCAGCATCACTCCTCGCTGGTGCGGATCGTGTCGCGCCCGCTCTTGTCGCGCACGCGGCCCATGTCGGCGTCCAGTGCGCGCACCAGCTTGTCGCAGGCGCCGGTGAAGGCGTCGGCCAGCTTGTCGGCGTCGGCGGTCACCGAGACGGGCTGGCGGCCCGCCGGGCGCGCCTCCAGGCGGCAGCGCTTGTCGTTGGCGCCCGATTTGCTGGCGTCCTCGTCGGACAGAAAGACCTCGACGCGCGTCACCCATTCGCGAAAACGCGCCAGGCGGGCCAGCGTCTCTTGCTGCACCCATTGGGCCAGCGACTCACCACCCTGGATCTTCTTGTCGGTATGCACTTGAACTTGCATGGTCTTCCTTTCTCAGCGTCGCGCCGGCCGGTAACCGGCAATTCCTTGAATGTTGACGTCTACATCATCCCAGATTTCCCATCGCATTTTCACAAGCGCTTGCGCGGCGCCCCCACCGGCGGCGCATGCGTGCGCGCCCGCGCTGCGCGACCCTGCATTCGGTGCTACAACCGCCGCATGACTGCGCAACAACGTCTGAAAATCGGCCTGTCGGCCTGCTTCTCGCACGCCGACCCGCAGCGCCCGCTGTTCACCGGCAAGACGCTGCAGTACGTGGAGCAGTCGGTGGCGCACTGGATCATGTCGGCCGGCGCGCTGGTGGTGATGGTGCCCTGCCCGACGGGCGAGACCGCGCGCGGCGACGTGACGCTGACGCACTATGCGCAGTGGCTGGACGGCGTCGTCATGCATGGCGGCTCCGACGTCTGGCCCGGCAGCTACGGCGAGCAACCGCTGCGCCCCGACTGGATGGGTGACCGCGTGCGCGACCTGTACGACCTGGCCGTCGTCGAGGCCTTCGAACAGCAGGGCAAGCCCATCTTCGGCATCTGCCGCGGCCTGCAGCTGATCAACGTCGCGTTTGGCGGAACGCTGTACCAGGACATCGAGATGCAGCACCCGGGCGCGCACCGCCACCGCGACCCCGTCACCTACGACCAGCACTTCCACGGCGTCGACATCGTGCCCGGCACGCGCATGGCGCGGCTGTATCCGGGGCAGGGCCGCGTCACGGTCAACAGCATCCACCACCAGGGCGTCAAGAACCTGGCGCCAGGTTTTGACGTCGAGGCCTGGAGCTGGCCCGACGCCGTGCCCGAGGCCATCCGGCGCAACCCCAGCCAGGGCGGCGGCTATGTGGCCGCGACGCAGTGGCACCCCGAGTTCGGCGCCAAGACCGGAGCCATCCTGGACGCCACGCCGCTCTTGAACGACTTCCTGTCCGCCTGCCAGCGCGCCCGCGAGCGTCCCCGCCCGGGCGCCAGCCCGCTGCAGGTGCGCGACCGCGCCGCGCGCCTGCTGCGCCAGGCGCTGCTGCGGCTGGAGGCGCGGTAGGAGAGCAGGACTGCTGCGGCGCGCCGTGGTCGCCCGGCCCGGCCTCGTCGATGGCCTGTTATCCAGGCGCCAGACGCAGGCGCTTCAGCCTAGAACCGTTTCTAGGTTCAATTCAATGGTGGTGGCCGTGGCCGCCGTGCACGTGGCGGTGGGCGACTTCTTCGGCCGTCGCGGAGCGCACCTCGGTCACCTTGCAGGCGAAGCGCAGCGCCTGGCCGGCCAGCGGGTGGTTGCCGTCCAGGTGCACCTCGGCCCCCTTGATCTTGACCACGCGGTACATCTGCGGCTGGCCGTCCGGCCCCGGGCCTTGCAGTTGGCCGCCCACCTTGACGCCCGGCGGAAAGTCGCTCTTGGCGATGGTGCGCACCAGCGCCTCGTCGCGCTCGCCAAAAGCGTCCTGCACCGACAGGTCGATCGTCGTGGCAAAGCCCGGCTCCTGGCCTTCAAGGGCGGCCTCGACTTTGGGGAACAGGTTGTCGTAGCCGCCGTGCAGGTAGGCGGTGTGGCCGCTGTCCAGCGGCTTGCCCTGGGGGCTGGTGACCTTGTAGCTGAGGGTGACGGCGGTGTCCTGGGTGATTTTCATGATGGGGAATCGGTGTGGTGGTCAGTCAAAGTCGCTGGTCTGCGGCTGGTCGAAGTAGCGGCTGGGTGGTTGCGGGTGTTCGGCGTCGCCCGCCGTGGGGCGGGCCGGTATCTGCTTGGACAGGTCGCCAGCCTTCTTGCGGTAGGCGCGGATGAAGAAGGGGTGGAATTTGAGCGGGTGGGCGTCGGTCGGGGCATCGCCAAACCCGACCGATTCGCTGCCCTGCGTCCTGGGGCGCCAGCCGGCCCAGGGCGTACCGTCGAACAGGCCGATGGCCTGCTCGGTGCGAATGCCGATCAGCTGGTCGATGCGACGGTAGTCGGCAAACGGCAGGCCCGAGCGGTTGAGCGGCTGGCCCAGCGGGAAAAAGTTGCCGGCCACGCGGCTGTGGCCCATGCCTGCGGCGCGTGCGTGCGCGATCAATCCGTCCGTATAGCGGCGGGACAGGGCCGAGAACGCCTGCGCCTGCGGGCCCAGCGTCCAGCCCGTCGGGGCCACGCCATCAAGGGCCAGGCCGGGCGTACCGGGGCTGGCCACGACGGTGTAGGGCATGGTGGCGGCCAGATTGGTGACGATGATGAACACGGTCGCGCCAAAGCCGCGCGCGCCTTCGCAGGGCTGGTCGTCCTCGTCGTACTGGCGTGCATGCAGTTCGGTCTCGAAGCGCAGCGCCAGGCGGTCGGCAATGTCGATGGTCGGCACGAAATAGACCAGCAGCCGCTCGGGCTGATCCAGAAAGCCGCTGCACAGCTGCTCCCAGTATTCGGCGCGCTCTTCGTCGAACGGCGACGCCGACCAGATCCACAGCTCGCGGTGCTGGGCAAACAGTTGCGCGGGGCTGCAGCGGTCGCCGGTCGCTGGCACGGCGACGGTCAGCGCCAAGCCCAGCCGCTGGCTGGCAAAGGCACGCAGCCGCTCGGCCACGGCCAGGCTGCGCGCGCTGCCAATGGCCAGCAGTGTGCGGTGCAGCGTGCGCAGGGTGTGCGAGTCCTGGGCGAGGGCATTCAGATCGATGGCTTCGTCGCCGGGCGATGCGCCGCGCAGCGTGGCCAGTTCGGCGGCCGTGAGATCCAGCGCCGTGAGCAGCTCGTGTGCCATGGGCGCCTGGTGGGTAAGCATGGAGGGTGTTGTTCTTGTCAGCAAAGGGTCAGATTTTAGAGGCTGGCCGCAAACCTGCAGCAAGTGGCGCGCTTGGCTTGCCTTACCATCCGAGGTTTGCCCCCAGTTGCACTGCACCCGCCATGCCCCATCTGTTCAGCGCCAACGACTATCTGCGCCAGCACATTCGCACCGTGCCCGACTGGCCGGCGCCGGGCGTGCAGTTTCGCGACATCACGCCGCTGCTGCAAAACCCCAAAGTGTTTCGCGTGATGATCGACGCCTTCGTGCACCGCTACATGGATGACGGCATGCGCCCCGACGTGGTGGCCGGGCTGGACGCGCGCGGCTTCATCCTGGGCGCGGTACTCGCGTACGAGCTCAACGTCGGCTTCGTGCCGATCCGCAAGAAAGGCAAGCTGCCGTTCACCACGGTGGAGGAAACCTACGAATTGGAATACGGCAGCGCCACGGTGGAACTGCACAGCGACGCGGTGCGCCCGGGCGACAAGGTGCTGCTGGTCGACGACCTGATCGCTACCGGCGGCACGATGATGGCGGGCAAGAAGCTGCTGGAGAAACTGGGCGCACAGGTCATGGAGGGCGCGGCCATCGTCGACCTGCCCGAGCTGGGTGGCTCCGAGCGCCTGCGCGCTGCGGGCCTGCCGCTATTCACCTTGGTGGCGTTCGACGGGCACTGAAATGGCTTGAAGCCGCGCGTGGCCTAGTCTTGGCGCGTGTTTACGATTTCTGTTTGACCATTCTTTCTCGTCATGCCGGCGAAAGCCGGTATCCAGCCCTCGCTGTGAAGGAGGTGTCGCCGCTGGATTGCGGCTTTCGCTGCAATGACGGAGCAGGGAGTCCTGCCTTTGGTGGATAGAAAGCGAGCTGCGGAAAGATCGTAAACACGCTCTTAGCGCGGCTCGCCGTACATCGTGCTGCTGAGGGCGTCGGGGCGCTGGCGCTCTTGCACGTCGGGCATGACGGTGTCGGCAAACCCGCTGTCGGGTGTTTCGGCGCTGGTCGCAGAAGGTGGCAGCCTGGTGGCGCGGGCCTCGCTGGCGCGGGCTCTGGCCTTGGCCAGGGCTTGCCGGAACGCCGCCATTTCCGTCGCGTCGATCGGGTCGAATGCCGCTGCGTCGGTGCGGCCGTCCAGAGGCACGACTTTTTTCCGAGGCGCTGGCGGCGCCAGTGGTGCTGGTGCGCTCGCTGGTGTGGCCGTCAGGGGGGCGGGTGACGAGGTCAGCGCAGCGGGGCCGGAGGCCAGCGGCGCGGGCGTGGACACGGGCGCGCCCTGTGCGCCGGCGCTGTACCGCAGCCGGGGATTGACGCGCCAGTACACCGACTTGACCTCGATGCCCAGGCGGATCTGGGCCGAGCGGGTGATCCACGCCTCGGTGTCGCTCCACAGACCCACGTTGGCGCTGTATTCCTTGGCCACGTCGAGCATGACGATGAAGCGCTCGCCCTGTGTGTCCAGCATCAGCACCTTGAACGCGTAGTCGGCCGACAGCACGCCTGCGCGCGCCATGGCCTCGCGCACGACGCCGTAGAGCTGCTCACGCCGCTGCAGCCGGGCGGCCTGGTGGGTGGGAGGGCCGCTTTGGCTGGCGCGCGCAGACCGGCCGCGCACCGGAGTGACCGTCAGGGGCCCGGGTGCGCGCTGGTTGATTTTTGCGGTGGGAAACAGCCAGCCAAACAAGGACATGAAGAAAAATCGGGCCCAATAATCGTCAAAAGTGCGACCAAGTGTATCTGTGCCTCGCCGCTGCGGCGATAGGGCATTCGGCGCAGCGTTTGCTGCTTTTGCCGGTGTTGTGATTACTTCCCGATGCAGAAGCTGGAAAAAATCACGCCCAGCAGGTCGTCGGCGCCGAACTCGCCGGTGATGGTGTTGAGCGCGTTCTGCGCCAGGCGCAGTTCCTCGGCCAGCAGATCCAGCGCGGGGGCGGGGAGTTGCAGCAGTGCGGTGGCCTGCTCCACATGAGCGTCGACCTCGCGCAGCGCGGCGATGTGGCGCGCGCGGGCAATGTGCACGCCTTCGGCCGCGGGTTGCCAGCCGGCCAGCGTCAGCAGTTGCTGGCGCAGTGCGTCCAGGCCCTGGCCGGTGTGCGCCGATAGGCGCAGCTGCAGATGGTCGGTGGCGCTGGGCAGCAGTGCACCGGGTTCACCCTCGGCGTCGCACTTGTTCCACACATCGATCACCGGCACGCCTGCGGGCAGGCGGTCTTGCAGGGTTTCGGTGATCACCGCGTCGTTGGCGCGGTAGTCGGCGTCGTGCTGGCGCGTCAGGTCGTGCAGCAGCAGCACCGCGTCGGCGCGTTCGATCTCCTCCCAGGCGCGCGCGATGCCGATGCGCTCGACCTCATCGTTGCTTTCGCGCAGGCCGGCGGTGTCGATGACGTGCAGCGGCACGCCCTTGATCTGGATGGTTTGCTGCACCTTGTCGCGCGTGGTGCCGGCGATCGGCGTGACGATGGCCAGCTCGGCCCCCGCCAGCGCGTTGAGCAGCGAGCTTTTGCCCGCGTTGGGCTGGCCGGCGATCACCACGGTGATGCCGTCGCGCAGCAGTGCACCCTGGCGCGCGCGCTGCATCACCTGGGCGAGGTGTTGTTGCAACCGTATCAGTTGCCCCTGGGCGTCGCTGGCGCGCAGGAAGTCGATGTCTTCCTCGGGAAAGTCCAGCGTTGCCTCGACCAGCATGCGCAGGTGCACCAGCGCGTCGCGCAGCGCGTGGATTTCCTGCGAAAACGCGCCCGACAGCGAGCGCCCGGCGCTGCGTGCTGCGGCCTCGGTGCTGGCGTCGATCAGGTCGGCAATCGCCTCGGCCTGCGCCAGGTCGACCTTGTCGTTGAGGAACGCGCGCTCGGTGAACTCGCCCGGCTCGGCCAGGCGCAGGCGCGGCAGCGCGTCCTGCGCCACCTCCAGGCAGCGCGCCTGCAGCAGTTGCAACACCACCGGGCCGCCGTGGGCCTGCAGTTCCAGCACGTCCTCGCCGGTGTAGCTGTGCGGCGCGGGAAAAAACAGCGCCAGTCCCTGATCGATGGGCTGGCCCTGCGCGTCGGCAAACGGCAGGTAGTGCGCGTGGCGTGGTGTCAGGCTGCGGCCGAAGAAGGCCTGGACGAAGGGTTCGAGCGCCCGCCCCGAGATGCGCACCATGCCCACCGCGCCGCGCCCGGGAGCGGTGGCGATGGCGGCAATGGGGTCGAGGTGGCGTGCGTGCATGGCGGGATTATTGCCGCGCCTGGGTAGCGCATCAAAAAGGCCCGCGATGCGGGCCTGGGGGTGGAAGGGCTGATCAGGAAATGGAATTACTTGATCGTCGTCCAGTTGGGCATGGGCCGGTCGTCTGCGCGGTGCACGGTCTCGACGCCCTTGCGCATGGCCCAGGGACGGATCTGGTGGTGCAGCGGGATGTAGTAGTACTCGTCCTTGATGCGTTGCAGCGCGTCGTGGATGAGCTGGTCGCGCTTGGCAGAATCCATCTCGACCTTGATCTGGGCGATCATGCCGTCGAGCGCCGCGTCGCTGAAGCGCCCGCCGTTGTAGGTGCCAAGGCCTGCCTTCTCGTCCTTGGTGGCGGCCAGTGAATCGAGCGAGTACAGCGCGTCGAAGGTGGCGACGCCCCAGCCCAGCATGTAGGCGTTGGTCTCGCTGTTGAGCATGCGCGAGATGTACTGCGCCATCGGCGCGGCGGCCAGCGACGCCTTGACGCCGATGCGCGTCCACATGGCGGTGACGGCCTGGCAGATCGCCTCGTCGTTGACGTAGCGGTCGTTGGGGCATTCGAGCTTGATGGCAAAGCCGTTGGGGTAGCCGGCGTCGGCCAGCAGCTTCTTGGCGGCTTCGACGTCGTACTTGGACGCGCGCTCGTCCAGCTGCTTGGTCCAGCCATGCACCATGGGCGCGATCATCGTGCCGGCGTTGACCGACAGGCCGCGCATGGTGCTGCGGTGGATGGCGCCGATGTCGATGGCCTGGTACAGCGCCTGGCGCACGCGCTTGTCCTTGAGCGGGTTCTTGCCCGGCGTGCCGGCGCCGGGCAGCTCGTCGCGGTATTGGTCCAGGCCCAGGAACATGGTGCGGTTCTCGGCGCCTTCGATCAGCTTGAGCGCGCTGTCGGCCTTCATGCGGCCCAGGTCTTGCGGCGGCGGGTCGGGCACGAAGTCGACCTGGCCCGAGATCAGCGCCGCGGTGCGCGTGGCGGCCGACTTGATCGGCGTGAAGACCACTTCGTCGACGTTGCCCTTGGGCTTGTCCCACCAGTCGGCGTTTTTCTTGAGCACGACCTTCACGTCGGGTTGCCAGCTCTCCAGGACGAAGGGGCCGGTGCCGTTGGCGTTGCGCGAGGCGTAGTTCTCCTCCTTGCCCGCGTAGTCCTGCGACTTGGTCGCATTGTGCTTTTCGGCCCAGGCCTTGTTCATGATGCGCGCCTCGGTGATCTCGCGCAGCAGGATGGGGTTGGGGCCCTTGAGGATGAGGTCGACCGTGTGGTCGTCCACCTTCTTGACTTCCTTGACGCTTTGCGCGGCCACCATCATGTTGGACGGCGGTGTCATCACGCGGGTGAAGGAGAACACCACGTCGTCGGCAGTGAACGGCGAGCCGTCGTGGAATTTGACGCCTTCGCGCAGCGTGAAGCGCACCTGCGTGGGGCTGATCTGCTCCCATTTGGTGGCCAGCGCGGGCTCGATCTGGAACTTGTCGTTGTAGCGCACCAGGCTCTCGTAGACCTGCTGCAAAAAGGCGTGCGTGGTCTGGTGGTTCTGCGCGTGCGGGTCGGTGGTCAGGATGTCGTTGGCGCCTGCCCAGCGCAGCGTGGCGGCCTGGGCGGCAGTGGTGGCGCCCAGGGCGAGCAGGGCGGCCGCGGCCAGCGTGGCCAGGCGCAGGCGTGTGCGTGTGTGCATTCGGAAAATCTCCTTGTTGGTTATCGATGCAAGCCTGCCATCCTACCCAAAACGACCACGGCCGCATATGCGGCCGTGGTGGGGTTTGCGTGCGCTGGCGCGGTCAGCGGAACTTGGGCAGGTTGAACTGCGGCGGCACGCCCATGCGCGTATTGATGAGCCACTGCTGCGCAATCGACAGCAGGTTGTTGGTCAGCCAGTACAGCACCAGGCCGGCCGGGAACATGAAGAACATCACGCTGAACATCAGCGGCATGATCCACATCATCTTGGCCTGCATCGGGTCGGGCGGCGCGGGGTTGAGCGCGGTCTGCAAGAGCGTGGACAGCGTCATCAGCAGCGGCAGGATGAAGTACGGATCCTTGGTCGACAGGTCATGGATCCAGCCGATCCACGGCGCCTGGCGCATCTCCACGGTGGACAGCAGCACCCAGTACAGCGCGATGAACACCGGGATCTGGATCATGATGGGCAGGCAGCCGCCCAGCGGATTGACCTTCTCCTCGCGGTAGATGCGCATCATCTCCTGCTGCATCTGCTGGGGCTTGTCCTTCAGGCGCGTGCGCATGTCCTGGATGCGCGGATTCAGCGCCTTCATCTTGGCCATGCTCGAATACGCCTTGGCGTTGAGCCAGTAGAAGGCGATCTTGAGCAGCAGCACCAGGCCGACGATGGACCAGCCCCAGTTGCCCAGCAGGCTGTGGATCTTGTCGAGCAGCCAGTACAGCGGCTTGGCCAGAATGGTCAGCCAGCCGTAGTCCTTGACCAGCTCCAGGCCGGGGGCCAGCGCCTCCAGCGTCTTCTCCAGCTGCGGGCCGGTGAACAGGCGCGCCTCCACCGCCTTGGTCTGGCCGGGGGCGATCTCGCCCAGAGGGGCGATGGCCTGCACGCGGTAGCAGCAGTCGGGGGCGCTGGCGCCAATGTCGGCCGCGTCCACGCGCAGCGCGCGGCGCATGCCCTCGGGCAGCAGCCAGGCACTGGTGAAGTAGTGTTGCACCATGGCGATGTAGCCGGTGGTGCTCTCCGCCGGAATGTCGACCTTGCCGGCCTTGATGTCCTTGAAGGTGAGCTTCTGGTACTTCTTCTCGTCGGTGTAGACCGCCGGGCCGGTGAAGGTGGAATAGAACGGCGTGGTGCCAGCCGGCTCGTTGCCGTCGCGCACCAACTGCAGGTACAGCTGTGGGCTGACCGGCGCGCTGCCGGTGTTGACCACCTCGTGGCGCACGCCGATGTCGTAGGCGCCGCGCTTGAGCGTGAAGGTCTTGACCAGCTTGATGCCGCCCAGGTCGGGCGACTCCAGGCGCAGCTGCACCTCGTTGTCGCCGTCGGCAAGCGCACGCGCGCCGGGCACCACATGCATGACAGTCTTGTGCGTCGGGAAGTTGCCGCCGATCAGGCCAGTCTGTGCCAGGTAGACGTGGCTGGCGCTGTCGTCCATCAGCACCAGCGGCTCGGTGTCGCCCTGGTGCTCGGTGTAGCGCAGCAGTTCGCTCTTGATCAGCGATCCGCCTTCGCTGTCGAACGTCAGCCGCAGCACGTCGTTGCTGACCGTGACGCGTTCGCGCGGCGCGGTGGGTGCGTCCGGTGCCGTGGGTGTGTCGACTTGCGTCAGCGCGGCGGCTGCGTCCTGCGGTGCGTCGGGTACGGCCGCGGGCAGTTCCTGCGATGCGGCAGGCGCACCGCTTCCGGCCGTCTGCGTTTGCGGTGCCGGGAAGAAGGTGGCCTTGTGCCCGTTATGAACCTGCCATTTGTCCCACAGCATGACCAGCGAGAAGGCAAAGATCACCCACAAAATGGTGCGGCGAATGTCGTTCATGGATTCTTCTTCGGTGAGGAATGGGGGGCTTGCGGTGCCATCCAGCGGGTGAAAAGCCGGGGGCGCTCCTGCGGCACGGGGTCGCAGCCGCCGTCGCACCAGGGCTGGCAGCGTGCCAGGCGTTTGAGCGTCAGATAGCTGCCCGCGGCAGCTCCATGTCGCTCCAGCGCCTGCAGCGCGTAGGCGGAACAGGTGGGCTCAAAGCGGCAGCTCGACCCCAGCCAGGGACTGAGCAGCAGCCGGTAGGCGCGCACCAGCGCCATCAGCGGCCGGCGCATCATGGCGCGGTGCCGCCGCGGCGTGCCGCCGCGGCAAACAGCTGCTGCAACTCGCCGCGCACCGCCAGGCGCAGCGGCTCGGACCAGGCGCTGGGGTAGCGCTTGCGGTCAAAGCCCGCGCGCAGGCGCACCACATGCGCGGCGCCGGGCAGCGGCAGGCCTGCGGTCAGTGCGTAAATCTGGCGCTTGATGGCGTTGCGCGTGACGGCGCGGCGCGCCCAGCGCTTGGGCACCATGGCGCCCATCCATGGCGCCGCAAGCTGAGCTGCCCCTGCAACGCCGAACAGGGCCTGCGGCTCCTGGCGTTGTGCCGGGGAGTCGGGCCCTGTATCGGGGTGGCAGGTGGCTGCGAGCATGGCGTCCAGCGCAAGGCGGTGCAAGGCGAAATGCGCCGTTCGTGCAACCGTGCCGGCGGCCAGGACTGCCTGGAACTGGGGGCGCGTCTTCAGCCGATGCATTGCAGCAGCGGCCTGCGGCGGCGCACTCAGACGGCCAGGCGCTTGCGGCCCTTGGCGCGGCGCGCGTTGATGACGGCGCGGCCACCGCGCGTCTTCATGCGCACGAGAAAGCCGTGGGTGCGGGCGCGGCGGGTCTTGGAAGGCTGGTAAGTACGTTTCATGGTCGTTCCTTGAGGGTCAATGTCCGAAGATGACTGCGATCGGCCATCTTCAGTGGCGCGGCGCGCCGCCCATCTGCATCCACCCTGGACGGCCTGCTGCCATGCCGGGTGGGCAGGGCAGGAGGTGCGCCGCCCATCTGTGTTCGCCCATCGGCGTCATGCGCCTTCTAGGGAAACCTGCAATTATTGCAATTTTTATGAGGTGTTGCAATGGCCTGGCGCGGGCGAGCCGCTTGCGGTCGCTGGCCGAGATTGTGGATAAGGTCTGGAAAAGCTACAATCGCAGCCTCCTGAACGTTCCTCCTGTCCACAAATACAACGATTCCCAATGCACGAGGAACCGATCACTTTTCTCTCCTCCCAAGACGATGCCGACCCGGGCCAGAGCCTGTGGCAGGCGTGCACCGAGCAACTGGCGCGCGAGATGCCCGAGCAGTTGCTCAACACCTGGATCAAGCCTTTGAGCGCGCAGGCCGCGCCCGACCTGTCGCGCCTGACACTGACGGTGCCCAACCGTTTCAAGCTCAACTGGGTGCGCTCGCAGTACGCCGGGCGCATTGCGCAGCTGCTCGAACAGCTGTGCGGCCAGCCAGTGGTTCTGGAGTTAGCGGTCACTCAGCGTGAAAATCCCGCCAGAACTCATATTCGTTCAGAATCTGTCGCCTCCGCCTCGCCTGTGAACGTGGGCCGTATGGCCGATCCGGCAGCGCCCGCCGAGCCTCAGGCCCAACCCCAGGAGCAGCGCTCGCGGCTCAATCCGGCTCTGACCTTCGAGACCCTGGTCGAGGGCACGGCCAACCGCATGGCGCGCTCGGCCGCGATGCACGTGGCCGGCTCCCCCGGGCAGATGTACAACCCGCTGTTCATCTACGGCGGCGTCGGCCTGGGCAAGACCCACCTGGTGCATGCAGTGGGCAACCAGCTGCTGGCCGACCGGCCCGACGCCAAGGTTCTCTACATCCATGCGGAGCAGTTCGTCTCGGATGTGGTCAAGTCGTACCAAAGGCGCACCTTCGACGAGTTCAAGGCGCGCTACCACTCGCTTGATCTGCTGTTGATCGACGACGTGCAGTTCTTTGCCAACAAGGATCGCACGCAGGAGGAGTTCTTCAACGCCTTCGAGGCGTTGCTGGCCAAGAAGAGCCATTTGGTGATGACCAGCGACACCTATCCCAAGGGTCTGGCAAACATCCATGAGCGCCTGGTCTCGCGCTTCGACTCGGGCCTGACGGTGGCGATCGAGCCGCCAGAGCTTGAGATGCGCGTTGCCATTTTGATCAACAAGGCGCGCGCCGAAGGCGCCGAGATGCCCGAGGAGGTGGCCTTCTTCGTCGCCAAGAACGTGCGCTCCAACGTGCGCGAGCTCGAAGGCGCGCTACGCAAAATCCTGGCCTATAGCCGCTTCAACCTCAAGCCCGTGTCCATCCAGCTGGCGCGCGAGGCGTTGCGCGACCTGCTGTCCATCCAGAACCGCCAGATCAGCGTCGAGAACATCCAGAAAACGGTGGCCGATTACTACAAGATCAAGGTGGCCGACATGTATAGCAAAAAGCGTCCGGCCAGCATTGCCCGCCCGCGCCAGATCGCCATGTACCTGGCCAAGGAGCTGACGCAAAAAAGCCTGCCCGAGATTGGCGAGCTGTTTGGCGGACGCGACCATACGACGGTGTTGCACGCGGTGCGCAAGATCGGCGGCGAACGCCAGCAGCTCACCGAGCTGAACCAGCAGCTGCACGTGCTGGAGCAGACGCTCAAGGGCTGATGCCCGACGGGCAGCGACAGATGCCAGGCATGGTGGTGCAGCATTCGCAGGCACAATGTCAGGTTGGGCGGGAGAGCGCCCGCCCCCCTATCGTCACATCATTCAAGGTTCATACCCCATGATCGTCCTGAAGGCTCCTCAAGAGAAAGTCATTGCCGTGCTGCAAGCGGTGTCGGGCATCGTCGAGCGCCGCCACACCGTGCCCATTCTTGCCAACGTACTGATTCGCAAGACCGGCAACGCACTGCAGTTCACGACGAGCGACCAGGAGATCCAGATTCGCACCGTGGCCGAGCTGGGCGGCGACGTGGGCGACTTCACGACCACCGTCGGCGCGCGCAAGCTCATCGACATCCTGAAGACCATGCCCGGCGACCAGACGGTGAGCCTGGAGAGCAGCCAGTCCAAGCTGATCTTGAAGGGCGGCAAGAGCCGGTTCACGCTGCAAACGCTGCCGGCAGAGGACTTCCCGCTGGTGCAGGAGTCGGCGCAGTTCGGCCCCGCGTTCAGCGTGCCGCAGAAGACGCTCAAGACGCTGCTGGCGCAGGTCTCGTTCGCCATGGCGGTGCAGGACATCCGCTACTACCTCAACGGCATCCTGTTCGTTGCCGAGGGCAAGACGCTGTCGCTGGTGGCCACCGACGGCCACCGCCTGGCGTTTGCCAGCAGCGAGCTGGACGTCGAAGTGCCCAAGCAGGAGGTAATCCTGCCGCGCAAGACCGTGCTTGAGCTGCAACGCCTGCTGTCGGATGCCGAGGGCGCCATCGAGATGCAGTTCGCCAGCAACCAGGCCAAGTTCCGTTTTGGCGGCATGGAGTTCGTCACCAAGCTGATCGAGGGCAAGTTCCCCGACTACAACCGCGTAATCCCCACCACGCACCGCAACAGCGTCACGCTGGGGCGCGCGCCGTTGCTGGCCAGCCTGCAGCGCACCGCCATCATGACCAGCGACAAATTCAAGGGCGTGCGCCTGAACATCGAGCCCGGCTCGCTGCGCGTGGCGGCCAACAACGCCGAGCAGGAAGAGGCCGTCGACGAGCTCGACATCGACTACGGCGGCGACGAGATCGAGATCGGCTTCAACGTCACCTACCTGATCGACGCGCTTGGCAGCATGCACCAGGACATGGTGCGCATCGACATGGCCGACGGCAACAGCTCGGCCCTGTTCATGATCCCCGAGGACGCCAACTTCAAATACGTCGTGATGCCAATGCGCATCTGACCCTGACCCAGACCCTGGGCGCGCGGCCACAAGCCGGCGCCCGGGGCTTTTTACCGATTGAACGGCTGCGGCGCACCGACCCGGAACCCGCCGCAGCGCCCAAGGCTTTTGCATGACCGTCGACCACCAGCCCGATTCCCCCGCACCCGCACCCCAGCCCGACGCTGGCGGCTACGGCGCCGGCGCCATCCAGATCCTTGAAGGCCTGGAGGCAGTGCGCAAGCGCCCGGGCATGTACATCGGCGACACGTCCGACGGCACCGGCCTGCACCACCTGGTCTTCGAGGTGGTCGACAACTCCATCGACGAGGCGCTGGCCGGCTACTGCGACGACATCGTCGTCACCATCCACGGCGACAACGCGCTGTCCGTCAAGGACAACGGCCGCGGCATTCCCGTCGGCGTCAAGCTGGACGACAAGCACGAGCCCAAGCGCTCGGCCGCCGAGATCGCGCTCACCGAGCTGCACGCCGGCGGCAAGTTCAACCAGAACAGCTACAAGGTCTCGGGCGGCCTGCACGGCGTGGGCGTGTCCTGCGTCAACGCGCTGTCCAAAACGCTGCGCCTGACGGTGCGCCGCGGAGGCAAGGTGTACCAGCTCGACTTCTCGCGCGGCGTGGTGCAAGACCGGCTGATCGAATTGGTGGACGGCGAGGAGACCTCGCCGATGAAGGTCGTCGGCGACACCCAGGAGCGCGGCACCGAGGTGCGCTTTCTGCCCGACACCGAGATCTTCAAGGAAAACCACGTCTTCCAGTACGAGGTGCTGGCCAAGCGCTTGCGCGAGCTCTCGTTTTTGAACAACGGCGTGCGCATTCGACTGGTCGACGAGCGCACCGGCCGCGAGGACGACTTCTCGGGCGCTGGCGGCGTGCTCGGCTTCGTCAAGTTCGTCAACGCCAACAAGCGCGTGCTGCACCCCACGGCCTTCTACGCCAGCGGCTCGCGCCCGGCAGAAACCTATGGCGGGATTCCCGGCACCGAGATCGGCGTCGAAGTGGCCATGCAGTGGAACGACGGCTACAACGAGCAGGTGCTCTGCTTCACCAACAACATCCCGCAGCGCGATGGCGGCACCCACCTGACCGGCCTGCGCGCGGCGATGACGCGCGTCATCGGCAAATACATTGCCGACAACGAGCTGGCCAAAAAGGCCAAGGTGGACGTGACCGGCGACGACATGCGCGAAGGCCTGTGCTGCGTGCTCTCGGTCAAGGTGCCCGAGCCCAAGTTCAGCAGCCAGACCAAGGACAAGCTGGTCTCCAGCGAAGTGCGCGCGCCGGTCGAAGACATCGTCGGCAAGCTGCTGGCCGACTACCTGGAAGAGAAACCCAACGACGCCAAGATTCTGTGCGGCAAGATCGTCGAAGCCGCCCGCGCCCGAGAAGCCGCGCGCAAGGCCCGTGAGATGACGCGCAGGAAGGGCGTGCTCGACGGCATGGGCCTGCCCGGCAAACTGGCCGACTGCCAGGAAAAAGACCCGGCGCTGTGCGAGATCTACATCGTCGAGGGCGACTCCGCCGGCGGCTCCGCCAAGCAGGGGCGCGACCGCAAGTTCCAGGCCATCCTGCCGCTGCGCGGCAAGATCCTGAACGTCGAAAAAGCGCGCTATGAAAAACTGCTGTCCAGCCAGGAAATCATCACGCTGATCACGGCGCTTGGCACCGGCATCGGCAAGACCAGCATCGACGAAGGCAGCGGCAACGGCAAAAGTGGCGCCGACGACTTCGACGCCGCCAAGCTGCGCTACCACCGCATCATCATCATGACCGACGCCGACGTCGACGGCGCCCACATCCGCACGCTGCTGCTCACGTTCTTCTACCGCCAGATGCCCGAACTGGTCGAGCGCGGCCACATCTACATTGCCCAGCCGCCGCTGTACAAGGTCAAAAACGGCAAGGAAGAGCTGTACCTGAAGGACGGCCCGGCGCTGGATCAATACCTGCTGCGCATCGCGCTCAACCATGCCAGCGTCATCACCGGCGGCGACAACCCGCAAACGCTCACCGGCGACACGCTGGCCGAGCTTGCGCGCAAGCACCAGGCGGCCGAGGCCATCATCGAGCGCCTGTCCGCCTATCTCGACCAGGAGGCGCTGCGCGCCATCGCCGACGGCGTGCCGGTGCAGTTGGACAGCATCGAGCAGGCCCGGCACAGCGCCGACCAGATGCAGGCGCGCCTGCGCGCCATACACACCAAGGGCGTGGCCGCCGAGGTGAGCGCCGAGATCGACCCGCGCAGTGAAAAACCCATTCTGCGCATCAGCCGCCACCATCACGGCAACATCAAGAGCAGCCTGCTGACGCAGGACTTCGTCGCCAGCGAAGACTACGCCGCGCTGGCCGAGGCGGCGCAAACCTTCCACGGCCTGCTGGGCGAAGGCGCCAAGGCCGTGCGCGGCGAGGGCGACAAGGCCAAGGAAGAAAAAGTGGCCGACTTCCGCTCCGCCATGCAATGGCTGATCCGCGAGGCCGAGCGCACCACCAGCCGCCAGCGCTACAAGGGCCTGGGCGAAATGAACCCTGAGCAGCTGTGGGAAACCACCATGGATCCGGCCGTGCGCCGCCTGCTGCGCGTGCAGATCGACGACGCCATCGAAGCCGACCGCGTGTTCACCATGCTGATGGGCGACGAAGTGGAGCCGCGCCGGGACTTCATCGAAACCAACGCGCTGCGGGCGGGCAATATCGACGTGTGATGGCAGTCGTCGATGGATCCATGAAGTGAGAAAGAATATAAAAAGACCGTGAGCCGGCCGGCAGCCACAATGTCCATGCTGTCTTTGCGCGGGCCGCGGCGGTGCATCTGCTACAACAGGGCGATCGACGTTTCTCATACACGACAAGGACAGACCATGACTGCACCCGCCGCCGACGTCGGCACGCTCAAGCGCACCACTGACGGCTTTGAAGGCGTTCTCACGCGCCAGTTCGACCATGACGGCGCCGCCGTCTGGCGCATGCTCACCGACCCGCCATCGATGGCGCAGTGGCTGGCGTCCGGCAGCATCGAGCTGCGCGAGGGTGGCGCGGTGCGCATCGATTTCGCCGACAGCGGCATCCTGATCGACAGCCGCGTCACCGCATTCGAAGACCAGCGCGTGCTGGCCTACTCCTGGAGCAGCGGCAGCGAGCCCGAGCGCCCGCTGCGCTTCGAGCTCGTCCCCCAGGACGGCGGTACGCAGCTGACGCTGACGGTGCGCGTGCCCGCCAGCGAAGACGCGGCCAAGGCCTGCGCCGGCTTCGAGGGCCACCTGGACATGCTGGCTGCCGCGCTGGAGGGCGTGCCGATCAAGTTCCCGTTCGAGCGCTTTCTACAGGCACGCGCCGCCTACAAGGAACAGCTGGGCGCCTGAAACACTCCCAGCCGCGCACGCCATGGCCAGCACCACCTACCACCCCGGCGCGCCGCCCCTGCAGGTGGCGCAGTGGTTCAACACGCGCGAGCCGTTGACGCTGGAGGATCTGCGCGGGCGCGTGGTACTGCTGCACGCCTTCCAGATGCTGTGCCCGGGCTGCGTCGAGCACGGCATCCCGCAGGCGCGGCGCGTGCATGAGGCCTTTCCCAGCGCCGACGTCGTGGTCATCGGCCTGCACAGCGTGTTCGAGCACCACGCGGTGCAGGGCACACCCGAGGCGCTGCAAGCCTTCATCCACGAATACCGGCTGCGCTTTCCGATCGCGCTGGATCGCCACGAGGGCGACGGCTCCATCCCTCTGACGATGCGCAGTCTGTCGCTCAGCGGCACGCCCAGTCTGGTGCTGCTGGATCGCCAGGGGCGCATCCGCCTGCACCATTTCGGCCACCTGGACGACCTGCGCGTGGGTGCAGTGCTGGGCCAGCTCTTGACCGAACCGACGCCTGAACCGCTGCCCGATGCTGCGGCTGGCACCAGTGCGGCGCCCAGCGGGCCAGCTGGCTGCGACGCCAACGGCTGCCCACTGCCAGACGACACCCCGGACGCAATGCACTGATCGTTTCTTTCCACCGTCATTCCGGTGGAATGACGGCGTGCAGGGGAATAGCCAGGCCGCCCTACCGCCAGCGCAACGCTGCAAACGCATACATCAGCGCCCCGGCCACCAGCGCCGCTGCGGCCAGCGACAACCCCCAGGCAAAGCCCTCGGCCTGCGTGCCGCGCCCCAGCAGCCAGGCGACCATCGGTGGGCCGATGATCTGGCCCAGACCGTAGACCGCGGTGATCAGGCTGGTGTTGCTGTCGGCCGAGCTCGGCCAGATGCGGCGCGCCTCCTGCAGCCCGTAGAAGGTGATTGCGGTGAACGGCAGGCCCAGCAGCAGGCTGCTTGCCGCAAAGCCCGCGGGCGTGGGCCACCACAGGCCCACGCCAATGCCCAGCGCCTGCATCAGATAGGCCAGCATCAGCAGCCAGCGCCTGTCCCAGGCCATCGGTGCACGCGTGCTCAGCGCCGCACCCACGGCCACGCCGGCGCCAAAGATCGGCCAGAACAGGTCGGGCCAGGGCGACCCGGCGGGCAGAGCGGTGCGCGCGATCACCGGCAAGAACGTGGCCGTGACGATGTAGCCCAGCCCGGCCAGCCCGTAGGCCAGCGCATGCAGCGCGCGCGCTGGCACGCTGGCATCCTCGCTCGCCCCCTGGGCATGGCGCGCCGGCGCGGTGGGCAGCGTCTTGGCGGCTCGTCCCTGAACCACGGGCCAGACCAACAGGCACAGCAGCACCGACAGCACGCCGAACACCGCCCAGGCCGTTGCCGCGCGCCAGTCAAGCGCCACCATGGCGCTGGCCGCCAGGCCGGTCAGCACGATGCCCACGCCCGGCCCGCTGAAAATCAACCCGCCCAGCGCCGGCTGGCCCAGCACCGTGAGCCTCACCATGCACCAGGACGCCACGTTCAGCAGCACCACGGCGCTGGCCACGCCCGCGGCAAAGCGCAGCGTGGGCCAGGTGGCCTGCAGCGGCGCGGCCATGGCCACTGTCAGCACCACCGTGGCCACCAGGCCAACGCGCGCCAGCCGCGCCGGGTGCCAGCACCGGTACAGCGCCGGCGCCACCCAGGGAAACGCCATGCAGGCCAGCGCCCCCACCAGATAGCCGATGTAGTTGGCCGTGGCCAGCCAGCTGCCGCTGGTGAGCGTGACCACGCCGTCGTCCATCATCATCGGCAGCAACGGCGTGAAGGCGAAACGCCCCACGCCCATGGCGACGGCCAGTGCCAGCATGCCGGCCAGCGCCACGGCATACGGGCGGTCTCCCCAGGACTGGGTGTGCGATGTCATAATCAGTATTGAAGATTGTTATTTACAAAATCATCGCATAAACAGATGATTACCGACCTGGTTGCACTCGATATTTTTCGCACCGTCGCGCAAGAGGGCAGCGTCACACGCGCGGCCGAGCGGCTGGGCCGCGCGCAGTCGGGCGTGACCACGCGCATTCAGCAGCTCGAAGAACAGCTGGGCTGCACGCTGTTCGTGCGCGAAGGCCGGCGCCTGGCACTCAGCCCCGCCGGCAGCACGCTGCTCACCTATGCCGAGCAGCTGCTCGCGCTGGCCGAGCAGGCCCGCCAGGCGCTGCATCCAAGCCAGCCCCAGGGGCGGCTGCGCCTGGGCGCGATGGAGAGCACCGCCGCCGCGCGCCTGCCCCAGCCGCTGGCGCAGCTGCATGCGCGCTGGCCGCAGCTGGTCATCGAGCTGCGCACCGCGCCGTCGGCCCCACTGGTCGAGCAGGTGCTGGCGCACCAACTGGACGCCGCGCTGGTCGCGTGGCCGCCGCCCGGCCTGGACGACGACGCCGGCCTGGTGCGCACACCCGTTTTCGACGAAGAGCTGCTGCTGGCGCTGCCCGCGACCCACGCGCCGCTGCGCCGCCCGGGCGACCTGCAGCTGGACACGCTGGCCGCCTTCAGCCACGGCTGCACCTACCGCCGCCTGGGCGAGGACTGGATGCGCCAGGCGCGCGGCGCGCCGCCCCAGGTGCTGGAGCTGGCCTCCTACCCCGCCATCCTGGCCTGCGTGGCCGCCGGGCGCTGTGCCGGCGTGGTGCCGCGCGCCATGGTCGAGCAGTTGCGCGAGCCGCCCGCGCTGCAGTGGGTGGCGCTGGGGCGCTGCACCACCGAACTGGTGGCCCGCGCGGGCCACGACACCCCGGCGCTTCAGGCGCTGCGCGCCGCGCTGCTGGCGCTGGCGGGCAGCGTAGGCGCGCCGGCTTCTTTGACCGACGACGACAGGACTTGACCACCATGACGACCACCAACCTGCTGCAACGCCTGGGCATCGCGCTGCCCATCTTCCAGGCACCGATGACCGGCTCGGACACGCCGGCGCTGGCCGCTGCCGTCTCGGCCGCCGGGGGCCTGGGGCAGCTGGGCTGCGGCATGCGCAGCCCGCAGGCCATGCGTGATGCCGCCGCCGCGCTGCGTGCCGCCACCGACAAGCCGTTCGGCATGAATCTCTTCGTGCTCTCCACGCCCGCGCCAGACGACGCCACCGTGCAAGCGGCGCTGGCGCGGCTGGCGCCGCTGTACCAGTATTTCAATCTGCCGCTACAGCCACCCGCGCGCTGGTGCGAGGACTTCGACGCGCAGTTCCAGGCGCTGCTTGAGCTGCGCCCGGCGCTGGCCAGCTTCACCTTCGGCATCTTGAGCCGCGGCCAGGTCGCGCAGTTGCACGCCGCCGGCTGCCTGGTCATGGGCACTGCGACGACGGTGGCCGAGGCGCTGGCCTGGCAGGGCGTGGGCGCCGACGTCGTCTGCGCCAGCGGCGTCGAGGGCGGCGGCCACCGCGGCACCTTTCTGAGCGACTGGGAGGCCAGCCACATCGGCACGCTGGCGCTGGTGAGCGCCTGCGCCGACGCGCTCACCATCCCCGTCGTCGCGGCCGGCGCCATCATGGACGGGCGCGGCATTGCCGCGGTGCGGACGCTGGGCGCACAGGCCGCGCAGCTGGGCACGGCCTTTCTGGTCTGCCCGGAGTCGGCCATCGGCCCCGCCTACCGCGCCGCGCTGGCACGCGCCGGCGGCAGCGACACGCGGCTCACGCGCAGCTTCTCCGGGCGGTGGGCGCGCGGCATCGACAACGCCATGATGCGCACGCTGGCGCCGTTGCAGGACGCGATTCCCGCCTACCCCATCCAGAACGCGCTGATGGGCCCGGTGCGCCGCGCCGCCGCCCAGGCGGGCGACGCCGAGCACATCGCGCTGTGGGCCGGCCAGGGCGTGGGCGCGGCGCGCGCGCTTCCTGCCGCGCAGCTGGTGCAGGTGCTGGCACAGGAATGGCGCGCCGCACGCGCGGCCTGAAGACCGGGGCGCCAGGCCACGCGAGGGCGGCGCTGGCAGGCGGCGCCATCCGTTCGGGCTATTGGCAGCCACTTTTTGAAGCAACGTGTCACAATTTGCGACGTTCTTGTAACTTTTGTGGCGTCGCCGTGACTTCCTGCCCGCTCGCCATCGTCCTGCCCCCACCGTTGCCGGCCGCCATGCCCTGCGGCCGCGCTGCGAGCTGACACCGCCGCACCACGCCATGTTCGATCACTTATTCGTCTCCCACCTGGCCGCCGACCCCCTGCTGTGGCGGGAACACAACCCCTGGCTGGTGGCGCTGTCGCTGCTGGTGTCGGTGGGTGCGGCGGCGGTGGCGCTGCACATGGCGCAGTTGGCCGCCAGCGCCACGGCGGCGCGCACGCGCCAGATGGCACTGGGCTCTGGCGCGCTGGCGTTGGGCAGCGGCATCTGGACCATGCACTACATCGGCATGCTGGCCTTCTCGGTCTGCGGCCAGTCGGGCTTCAACCCGTGGATGACGCTGGCCTCGGTCATACCTGCCCTTGGCGCGTCGTGGGTGGCGCTGCAGTTGCTGGCGCGCCCGCAGGTGGGCGCTGCTCGGCTGCTCGGCTCGGGCCTGCTCGTGGGCGGGGGCATTGGCGCGATGCATTACCTGGGCATGGCCGCGTCCGACCTGGCGCCGCAGATGCGCTATGACCTGCGCGGCTTCGTGCTGTCCATCGTCGTGGCCGTGGCGCTGGCGGTACTGGCGCTGTGGATCCGCTACGGCCTGCGCAGCCTGCTGCGCCTGGGTGCAACCGCCAACACACTGCTGGCCGGCGCGGTGATGGGCCTGGCCATTGCCGGCATGCACTACACCGGCATGGCGGCGCTGCGCTTTGACACCGCGCTCGACGCGCTGCCGCGCACGGGCGGCACGGTGCCGGTGCAGACCACGGTGTCGCTGGCCATTGCCGTCGTCACCGTGGCGCTCACGCTGCTGCTTCTGGCCGTCAACGCCAGCCTGCGCGCGCGCCGCCTGCTCGACCAGGTGCAGCGCAGCGAGTCGCTGCAGCGCGCGATGCGCGACACCGCGGTCGACGCCATCATCACCATCGACGGCAAGGGCGTGGTGCAGTCGGCCAACCCGGCCACCGAGCGCCTTTTCGGCCGCCCGGCGGCGCGCATCGTCGGGCGCAGCATCACGCGCCTGATTCCCGGCCCTGGCCACTTGCAGCACGACGCCGAGCTGTACCACCTGCTGACCACCGGCCAATCGCCCGCGCTCGGCCAGGGGCGCCAGACCAGCGGCCTGCACAAGAGCGGCGCCGTCGTGCCGCTGCGCATGGCCATCAGCGGCGTGGACCGGCCGGGCGCGCCACTGTTCATGTGCTTCATCACCGACCTGTCGCACTACAAGGCGCTGGAGGCCGAGCGCGAGCGCGGCGAGCAGATGCTGCGCTCGCTGGTCTCCAACCTGCCGGGCATTGCGTTTCGCTGCGGCACCGAGCCGCCCTGGCCCATGGCCTTCATCAGCGATACCGCGCGCCAGATCACGGGCTGGAATGCCGCCGACTTCCTGGAAGGCCGGGTGAACTTCGGCGAGCTGATCCACACCGAGGACGCCTCGCAGATCGAGCCCGAGATCGACTACGCGCTCAAGCACGGCCTGCCCTACCACGTCGAGTACCGTATCACCACGCGCGACGGGCGCACGCGCTGGATGTCCGAATACGGGCGCGGCGCGCCGGCCGAGGACGGCCGCGTGCGCTGGCTCGACGGCGTGATCCTGGACATCACACAGTCGAAGGAGCGCAACGCCGAATTCGCCGGCACGCTGGCCGCGCTCGATCGCTCGCAGGCCATGGCCGAATTCAACCTGCAGGGCCACCTGGTGCATGCCAACGCCAACTTCCTGGCGATGATGGGCTACACGCTGGACGACGTGATCGGCCGCCATCACAGCTTTTTCTGTCAGCCGCAGACGGCCGCGAGCGCCGCATACCGGGCGTTCTGGAAGGCGCTCGCTGACGGCCAGGTGCAGTCGGACGAATACCTGCGCCTGGGCCGGGACGGGCGCGAGATCTGGCTGCTGGCCACCTACAACCCCATTTTTGGCGCCGACGGCAAGGTCATCAAGATCGTCGAGCTGGCCTCCGACCTGAGCCAGCGCCGCGCGATGGAGCAGCAGCTGCGCCACGCCAAGGACGACGCCGAGAAGGCGGCCGCCGCGCGCGCGAGCTTTCTGGCCAACATGAGCCACGAGATCCGCACGCCGATGAACGCCATCATCGGCTTCTCGGAGGCGCTGGCCGACTCGCCGCTGGAGGCCGCGCAGCGGCGCCAGATCACGCTGGTGCAGCGCGCCGGCCAGACGCTGCTGCGCCTGCTCAACGACATCCTGGACACGGCCAAGCTCGACCGCGGCGCCATGGAGCTGGAGGAGCGCGACTTCTCGCTGCGCGAGCTGTGCCAGCAGGTGCTCGACTCGATGCAGGTTGGCGCCACCCAGAAGAAACTTGCGCTGGTGCTGGACTATCCCGAAAGCGTGCCCAGCTTCATGCGCGGTGACGCGCTGCGCGTGCAGCAAATCCTGGTCAACCTGGTGAGCAACGCGATCAAGTTCACCGAGCGCGGCCAGGTGCAGCTGCGCGTGGCCTACGCCGACGGCCAGCTGCTGCTGCAGGTGCGCGACACCGGCATCGGCATGGACGCGGCGCAGCTGGCGCGCATCTTCGAGCCGTTCACCCAGGCCGATGCATCGACCACGCGCCGCTTCGGCGGCACCGGACTGGGCACGACCATCGCACGCCAGCTCGCCGAGCTGATGCGCGGGCGCATCGAAGCACAGAGCACCCCGGGCCAGGGCAGCACCTTCAGCGTGCACCTGCCGCTGCCCGTCGGCAGTGCGCCGGCGCCCGGCGTCCAGCCCGCGGCCGCGATGCTGGCGCCGCTGCGCATCCTGGCCGTCGACGACATGGAGCACAACCTGGAGCTGCTGCAGGTCACGCTCTCACGCGCCGGCCATCGCCTGGTGCTGGCGCGCGGCGGCGAGGCGGCGGTGCAGCAATCCCAGGCGCAGGCCTTCGACCTGGTGCTGATGGACTTGCAGATGCCCGACGTCGACGGCTGCGAGGCCACGCGCCGCATCCGCGCCGACGAGCAGGCCAGCGGCCGCGCCAGCGTGCCCATCATCGCGCTGTCGGCCAGTGTGCTGGCCGAGGATCAGCGCCGCGCGCTGGCCGCGGGTATGAACGGCTTTGCCAACAAGCCGCTGGACCTGGCGCAGCTCAACACCGAAATCGCCCGCGTGCTGGGCCTGCCGGGCGGTGCCACATCCGCGCCGGATCCAGCTGCCGCGCCACCGGCGGCGCCCCCGCCGCCCCAGGCGCGCAGCGCCCCGGCCATCGACTGGGCGCGCGGCACCGCGCTGTGGGGCAGCCAGGGCCGGCTGCACGACACCATTGCGCGCTGGACGGGCGAGAACGTCACGCTGATCTCGCGCCTGCGCACGCTGCACGCCCAGGGCCAGAGCGAGCCACTCGCCGCGCTGGCGCACAAGAGCGCCGGCGTAGCCGGCAACATGGCGCTGCCCACACTGCACGCGCTGCTGCAGCGCATCGACCTGGGCGCGCGCGAGGGTGATTCGCCAGCCGTGGCCACGGCGCTGCAGGCCCTGCCCGCCGCCTGGAGCGCAGTGGCGCTGGCGCTGCAGGTGCACGCGCGCAAAACAGCGGGCGCGCCCGTGGCCAGCGCAGTGCGCCGGCGCCTGGACGGCCCACGGCGCGCGCGCGCGCTGCAGGCCATGGCCCACGCGCGCCAGACCCTGGCACAGGGCGAGCTGCCCGACACCGCCATGGGCCAGCTCGACACGCTGCTGCCGCCCGAAACGCTGGCGCCGCTGCGCGCGACGCTGGAGGAATTCGCCTTTGACCGCGCCCTGCAGCAGCTCGACGCGCTGCAGGCGCAAATCGACCTGTCCGCCCCATGAGCACCGCCCTGCAAGACCTGCGCCCGCGCCTGCTGCTGGTCGATGATGAGCCGCTGAACCTGCAGGTGCTGCGCCAGGTGCTGCAGCAGCAGTGGCGCCTGCTGTTCGCCACCGACGGAGAGCGTGCGCTGCAGCTGGCGCGCCAGGAAAAGCCCGACCTGATCCTGCTGGACGTGATGATGCCCGGCATGGACGGCTACGCCGTCTGCACCGCGCTCAAGGCCGACGCGCAGACCGCCGCCATCCCGGTGATCTTCGTCACCGCGCTGTCGGACACCCAGGACGAGACGCGCGGCTTCGACGTGGGCGGAGTGGACTACATCACCAAGCCCATCAGCGCGCCGGTGGTGCGCGCGCGTGTGCGCACCCATTTGTCGCTGGTGCGCGTCGACGAGCTGGTCGAGACGCGCCTGCAGATCGTGCAGCGCCTGGGGCGCGCCGCCGAGTTCAAGGACGACGAGACCGGCATGCACGTCATTCGCATGAGCCATTTCGCGCGCCTGCTGGCGCTGGCGGCTGGCAGCGGCGACGACTGGGCCGACGACCTGTTTCACGCCGCGCCGATGCACGACGTGGGCAAGATCGGCATCCCCGACGCCATCCTGCAAAAGCCGGGCAAACTCACTCCCGACGAGTGGGCCACCATGCAGCGCCACCCGGTGATCGGCGCCCAGATCATCGGCGAGCATGCCGCCGGCATGCTGAAAATGGCGCACACCGTCGCGCTGGGCCACCACGAGAAATGGAACGGCCAGGGCTACCCTGCCGGCCTGGCCGGCACCGCCATCGCGCTGGAGGCGCGCATCGTCGCCCTGGCCGACGTGTTCGACGCGCTCACCAGCGTGCGCCCCTACAAGCGTGCCTGGGATCCGCAGGAGGCGATGAACTACATCGCCAGCGAGGCTGGCCAGCACTTCGACCCGGAGCTGGTGGCGCACTTCGTGCCGCTGCTGCCGCAGTTGCTGGAAATCCGCCAGCGCTGGGCGGATTGACGCCCGCTGCCCGCAGTGGGCAGCGATTCGCCGATCGGGCGCGGGAATCTCAAGTCAGCCGATCCAGAAATCCGGCCATCGCCACATTGACCGGCTCCGGATGCGTCAGGTTGGCCGCGTGCCCGGCGCCAGGCACGACCACCATCTCGGCCCGGGGCAGCGCGTCGGCCATGGCCTGGGCGCGGTCGAGCGTGATGGCGGCGTCCTGCGCGCCGTGGATGACCAGCGCCGGCGCGGCGATGCGCGCCACGTCCTGGCTGATATCGTCGCGCGCGCCCAGCGTGGTGAAGCAGGCCATCAGGTCGCCCGGCTGCATGCGCTTCCACTTGGCGTGCCAGGCCGGCGCACCCGGCCAGCCCTGGCCCAGGATGATGTGCTCTATGGTCTGCGCCATCGCGTCCGACAGCCCGTGCTGCAGCCATTGCTGCACCAGCGCCTCATGGCCCGCCATCTTGGCCGGGTCTTCCGTCATGGCCTGGGTGTCGATCAGCACCAGAGCGCGCACCGCGTCCGGGTGGCGCAGCGCGGCGCGCAGCGACAGATAGCCGCCTTGCGACATGCCGACGAACACCGCGCGCTCGACGCCCAGGTGGCGCAGCAGCGCCACCGCGTCGTCGGCCGAGTCGTAATAGGTAAATGGTGTGCACTGGCCGCTGGCAGTCCGGCCGTGGCCGCGCTCGTCCCAGCTGATGCAGCGCCAGCGCCCGGCAAGCGCCTGCACCTGCGGCGCAAACATGCTCCCGTCCATCAGCAGGCCGTGCGAGAACAGCAGCACCGGGCCGCTGCCGCCGGTGTCTTCGTAGTGGATGCGTTGGCCGTTGATGTCTGCAAAAGGCATGGTGTCTCCTGGAAGATGGAAGTCGATCCGTTCGCGCCATTGCGCACCGCATGCAGCCGCCTGTCCGCCCATCCATCAGCGCGGCAATCGCCCGAAAGTGTCAACGAGTTGATACACAAAACAGCGATATGCACGCTGCATCAACATGCTCCACGCCCGGCTGTCGGTACGCAACAACTTGCGTGACAGCCCTTTCGGACTAATCACATCACCGTCGCCCCAGGCGCCGCACGATGAACGACTGTCAAATCGTTTGACGCCGTCGAAAATCCCGGGAAAATCCTTAGGCCTTGCGCAAGCTGCAAAATTGCAACCAAATACTGCCATGCGCATCCAAGAGTTCACCTTTGCGCCCAGTCCGGAGCCGTCGTCATGAAGAAGAAATTTATCGCCACCTGCATCGCCTCGCTGGGTTGCGCCGTCGTTGCCGGCTCGGCCTGGGCGCAGGGCGCAGCCGGCACCGCGCCTGCGTCCATGCCCACAGGCGGTGCCAGCAACCTGGCCACGCTGGTCAACCACGCGCTCAACACCCACCCCGAGGTACAGGCGCGCTTTCATGACTTCGTCTCCTCGCTGGAAGACCAGAACATCGCGACCGGCGGCCTGCGCCCGCAGGCCAACGCCCAGGCCTGGTACGGCCACGAGTGGCGCAGCCAGACAAGCCCATCGCCCTCGTTCGACTGGCGCCGCCCGGGCTGGGAGCTGTCGCTCACGCAACTGCTGTACGACGGCAGCGCCACCTTCAACGAGATCGACCGCTTCGGCTTCGAGAAGCTCTCACGCTACTACGACCTGCGCGCCACCTCCAACGCGCTGGCCGACCAGGTGACCGAGGCCTATCTGGACGTGCAGCGCTACCGCCAGATGCGCCTGCTCGCCCAGGACAACTACCAGGTGCACCAAGATACTCTGGGCCATCTGCGCGAGCGCCAGCAGTCGGGTGTGGGCCGCGGCGTCGACCTGGAGCAGGCCAACGGCCGCCTGGCGCTGGCGCAGGTCAACCTGATGACCGAGAGCAACAACCTCAACGACGTCACCCAGCGCTTTCACCGCGTGGTCGGCCAGTACCCGGCGGCCACGCTCGACCCGGTGCCGCCGCTGCAAGACGGCCTGCTGCCCACGCCGGGCACGACGCATGATTTCGAGGCGCAGCTGCGCGGCAGCCCCACGCTGCTGTCCAAGCAGGCGCTGGTGCAGGCGGCCGAGGCGGCCCAGGAGCGCGCCACCGCGCTGCACAAGCCGACCGTGGAGCTGCGCCTGGCCACCGGGCGCGACCGCGAGAAGACCTTCTCGATGGGCCCGACCAGCAACTACCAGAGCACCAGCCTGCAGGTGCTGATGAACTACAACCTGTACCGCGGCGGTGCCGACGAGGCGCGCATCCGCCAGACGATTGCCCAGCACTACGCCGCGCAGGACGTGCGCGACTACACCTGCCGCAATGCGCAGCAGGATCTGTCGGTGGCGTGGAACAACATCGTTCGCTTGCGCGAGCAGCTGCCCTTCCTGCGCGAGCACGAACTGGCCACTTCCAAGGTGCGCACCGCGTTCATGCAGCAGTTCCAGATCGGCCAGCGCACGCTGCTGGACTTGCTGGACACCGAGAACGAGCTGTTCGAGGCGCGCCGCGCACTGGTCAACGCCGAATACGACCTGCGTAAATACGAGTTCCAGTGGCTCACCCAGGCCAACCTGGTGATGCCGGCGCTGGGCCTGGCCAAGTCGCCGCATGAGGACGCGCTGCCTGAAGAGCAGAACGCGCTGGCGCTGCCCGACGAGGTGCTGCAGGCGTGCAAGACGCCGCTGCCCGACACCAGCAACCTGGCGCCGGTGGCCGCCCGCTGAGCGCGCCAGCGCGATGGATGAGCCGCAGCCCGCACCGGCCGCCAGCGACGACGCCCAGGCGTCGCGCGCGCAGCTGACGCGGCTCGATGCCGACTTCATCCGTGTTCTCGAAGACCTGATCGACGCGCTGCTGGCCAACGGTACGCTGCGCCTGACCGACCTGCCCGCGCAGGCGCTGGACAAGCTGGCGCAGCGGCGCAAGACCCGCGAGCGCCTGCGCGACGCGCTCGACCTGATCGGCGACGACGAGCCCCTGCTCTGACCGGCGCTCCCGCTAGCGCACAATTCGTTTCATGTCTGCCACGCCCTTTGCCGCCTCCGTCGACACTTCCGCCGACGCCGACTGGCGCATCCCTTCTCACCTGACGCACGACGATCCGCTGCTGGGCTGCCTGGTCGAGCTCACGCGCCTGCATGGCACGCCGGCCACCGCCCAGGCGCTGAGCAACGGCCTGCCGCTGGTCAACCAGCGGCTGACGCCGGCGCTGTTGGCACGTGCCGCCGCCCGCGCGCACATGGGCACGCGCAACGTGCGCCGCCCGCTGGCCGGCGTACCCGCCGCGCTGCTGCCGGCCATTGCGCTGCTCAAGGGCCAGCGCGCCTGCCTGCTGCTGGAAGACCGCGGCGACGCGGGCTGGCTGGTGCACTACCCCGAGTCGGCCAGCCCCACGCTGGTGCCGCGCGAGACGCTGGAGCAGTCCTACGCCGGCACGCTGTGCTTCGTACGCCCCGAATTTCGCTTCGAGCGCCGCGCCGGGCACGACAGCCAGGCGCCGCGCCACGAGCATTGGTTCTGGGCGGCCATCCTGGCCAACCGGCGGCTGTACCGCGACGCCATGGTCGCCGCGGTGCTGATCAACCTGTTCGCGCTGGCCATTCCGCTGTTCAACATGAACGTGTACGACCGCGTCGTGCCCAACAACGCCATCGACACGCTGTGGGTGCTGGCCATCGGCATCGCGCTGGTGCTGGTGTTCAACCTGGTGCTGACCACGGCGCGCGCCTACGTGGTCGACGTGGCCAGCAAGCGCGTGGACGTGCAGCTGTCGGCGCGGATCATGGAGCGTGTGCTCGACCTGCGCATGGAGGCGCGCCCGGCCTCGGTCGGCTCGTTCGCGTCCAACCTGCGCTCGTTCGAGTCGGTGCGCGACTTCATCGCCTCGGCCAGCCTGACCACCATGGTCGACCTGCCCTTCGTGCTGATGTTTCTGCTGGTGCTGGCCTGGATCTCGCCGTGGATGCTGATTCCGCCGGTCATCGCCATCGCGCTGGCGCTGGCGCTGTCCTACTTCGCCCAGGCGCGCATGGAGGAGCTCACGCTCAAGACCTTCAAGGCCTCGTCGCAGCGCAATGCGCTGCTGGTCGAGTCGCTCACCAACCTGGAAGCGGTCAAGACGCTCAACGCCCAAAGCGACGTGCAGCGCAAGTGGGAGCGCTCGACCGAATACCTGGCGCGCATCGGCGCGCAGCTCAAGCTGATCTCGGCGTCCACCGTCGGCTCGGTCGTCGCGCTGCAGCAAATCGTGTCCATCTCGGTCATCATCATCGGCGTCTACCAGGTGCAGGAGGCGGCGATGTCCATGGGCGGCATCATCGCCGCGTCGATGATTGCCAGCCGCTGTCTGGCGCCGCTGTCGCAGGTGGCCGGGCTGATGATGCAGTTTCACCACGCGCGCGTGTCGCTGGAGTCGATAGACCATTACATGCGCATGCCCGTCGAGCACGAGCGCAGCCAGGAATACGTAGCGCGCCCGCGCCTGCAGGGGGCGCTGGAGTTTCGCGGCGTGCACTTCAGCTATCCCGAAAGCGGCCAGGAAAGCCTCGCTGGCCTGAACTTCCGCCTGGCACCGGGCGAGAAGGTCGGCATCATCGGGCGCATCGGCTCGGGCAAGACGACACTGCAAAAGCTGGCGCTGGGCCTGTACCAGCCCACGCAGGGCGCGGTGCTGGTTGACGGCATCGATCTGCGCCAGGTCGACCCCATCGACCTGCGCCGTGCAATGGGCCACGTGGCGCAGGACGCCATGCTGTTCTACGGCAGCCTCAAGCACAACCTGCTGGCCGGTGCGCCCCACGCCAGCGAGGCCGACATGCTGCACGCCGCACGCATTGCCGGCGTGGACGAATTCGCCGCCCGCCATCCCCAGGGCTACGACATGGCGATCGGCGAGCGCGGCGAGTCGCTGTCGGGCGGCCAGCGCCAATCGATCGCCGTGGCGCGCGCGCTGATCAACGACCCGCCCATCCTGCTGCTGGACGAACCCAGCAGCAACCTGGACAACCAAAGCGAGCTGCAGCTGCGCCAGCGCCTGCGCCAGGCCTGCACCGACAAGACGGTGCTGCTGGTCACGCACCGCACCGCGATGCTGGAGCTGGTCGACCGCCTGATCGTGCTCGACGGCGGGAAAATGGTCGCCGACGGGCCCAAGGAGCAGGTCATCGAAGCGCTGCGCCAGGGCCGCATCGGCCGCGCCGGAGGCCATTGATGGCACGCTGGAAACTGCCCGAATTCACCCCCGACCTGCACTGGGCGCGTGGCAACGAAGGCGCGCACGGCTCGCGCGTGCTGGTCTGGGCCAGCGTGCTGGCGGTGCTGGTGCTGCTGCTGTGGGCAAGCCTCGGGCAGATCGACGAGGTGGTGCGCGGCATGGGCAAGGTCGTGCCGTCGCAGCAGGTGCAGGTGGTGCAGAGCCTGGACGGCGGCGTGGTGCAGGACATTCTGGTGCGCCCGGGCGAGCAGGTGCAAAAAGGCCAGGTGCTGCTGCGCATCGACCCCACGCGCTACAGCGCGTCGCTGGGCGAGAACCGCGCCGAGCGCGGCGCGCTGCGCGCCAAGGCCGCGCGGCTGCAGGCGCTGGCCAGCGGCGACCCTTTTGCCGCGCCCGCCGACCTGGAGCGCGAGGCGCCCGAGCTCGTCGCGATGGAGCGGCGCATGTGGCAGGCGCGCAGCCAGGAGATGGCCACCACGATCAACATCGCCCGCGACCAGCTGCGCCAGCGCCAGCAGGAGCTGTCGGAGACGCGCGCCAACCGCGACCGCGCCAACGACAGCTGCCAGCTCACCTCGCAGGAGCTCACCGTGACCCGGCCTCTGCTCAAGAGCGGCGCGGTCTCCGAGGTCGACCTGCTGCGCCTGCAGCGCGACGTGTCGCGCTTTTGCGGTGAGGCCAAGGCCGCCGGCGCGCAGATCGGCCGCATCCAGGCGTCCATCCAGGAGGCCGAACGCAAGATCCGCGAGACCGAGCTGAACGCGCGCAACCAGGCGGGCGTGGAGCTGTCGGACACCCGCGCAAAACTCGCCACGCTGGAGCAGGGCCAGCTTGCGCTGGCCGACCGCGTCAAGCTGGCCGAGGTGCGCTCGCCGGTGCGCGGCACCATCAACACGCTGATGGCCAACACCGTCGGCGGCGTGGTGCAGCCGGGCAAGGAGATTCTGGACATCGTCCCCACCGACGACACGCTGCTGCTGGAGGTGCAGGTCAGCCCGCGCGACATCGGCTTTCTGCACTTCGGCCAGGAAGCACAGGTCAAGTTCACCGCCTACGACTTCGTCGTCTACGGCGGCCTCAAGGGCCATGTCGAGCAGATCGGCGCCAACACCGTCACCGACGAGCGCGGCAACGCCTTCTACATCGTCAAGGTGCGCACGCAGGAGGCGCACGTGGGCGACGACAGCCGCCCCATCATGCCCGGCATGCAGGCCGAGGTGCATGTCCTGACCGGCAAGCGCTCGCTGATGCACTACCTGCTCAAACCCATCCTGCGCGCCAAGTCCAACGCGCTGCGCGAGCGCTGAACCACAAATGGAGCCCCCCGCCGCCATGGATCGCCCCCTGCTGCTGCTGACCCGCGACGATGCCCTGTGGCAGCACTGGCGCCAGTTGGGCGCCGCAGGCTGGGCGCCGCACCGCGCCGCCCGCCTGGCCGACGCCCGGGCGTGGCGCGAGCAGGGCCGGGAATGGCTGATCGCCGATGCAGCATTGGTCGAGCCGTCGCCCCCCGCCGCCGGCGCAGCCGTCTTTGACGGACTGAAGGCGCTGGTGCTCAGCACCCAGCCCGGCGACGTCCAGGGCCGCGCCGCATTTGCCCAGGGCGCCAGCGGCTACGCCCACGCCTGGAGCGCGCCCGAGCAACTGGCCACCATCTTGCAGACCATCGCCAGCGGCAGCATCTGGACCGGGCGCGGCCTGCTGCAGCAGCTGCTGGCCGACGTCGGCGCGCGCCTGCCCCGGCCCGCTGCCGCGACTGCCGGGCAGCCGCCCGCCTGGGCCGCCACCCTGACCCCGCGCGAGCAGGCGGTCGCGCAGCTGGCAGCGCTCGGGCACAGCAACCAGGACATCGCCCAGGCGCTGGACATCACCGAGCGCACCGTGCGCGCCCACCTGTCGGCCAGCTTCGAGAAGCTGCAGGTCGGCGACCGGCTGATGCTGGCGCTCAAAGTCCACGGCATTAGCGGCTGATTTCATTTCTATATTGATCGAGTACGCGAAGGTGAAGCGCAGACAGTGCTGTAGCACGACAAGCGAAACCGACAAAGTAATCGGTTGATATAGAAATGGAATGACCCGCCGGCATTGGCCGCGGCGCCAATAGACCCGAGCAGGTACGCGCCCTAGCATCGACGCACTCCTCAATTTCGTCTGAAATTCCGGTGGCTGCGGCGCAGCCGCCCTTGCAGAAACGACACACACCATGGCCATCTCCACCGCAACCATCACCCACCTCACCGGCCAGGCCTGGATCCGCAGCAGCGACGGTGACCTGATCGCTCTGCACGAAGGCATGCGCATCCCGGCAGACGCTCACGTCGTCACAGCCACCGGCGCCAGCGTGCAGCTGCAGGCCGACGGCGGCGCGCCCATCACCATCGGCGCAGGCCAGGACGTCGCGCTGACCGCCGACCTGCTCGCTCCGCCCGCGCCGCAGGAAGCAGCGCTGACGCCTCCCGCCGACGCCACGGTCAACCAGCTGATCGCCGCGATCAACGCCGGACAGGATCCGCTCGACCAACTCGACCCCACCGAGGCCGTGCTCACTGGCGGCGCGGGCGGCGACCACAGCTTCGTGCGCCTGAGCAGCATCGTCGAGCTGACCACCCCGCTGGCGCTGGCCTACCCCGAGCCGGGCACCGAACCCATCATCCGCCGCATCATCGGCGGCGAAGCCATTCCCTTTGGTGCGCAAGAGCCAGCACCCGAGCCCGGCCCGCAAAACCCCACCGCGTCGATCACGATCGACCCGATCACCGGTGACGACGTGATCAACGCCGAGGAAGCGGGCAAGCCTGTCACCATCACCGGCACAGTGGGCGGTGACGTCAAGCCTGGCGACACCGTGACGGTGACCATCAATGGCAAGGACTACACAACCACCGTTCAGCCCGACCTGAGCTGGAGCGTCGAGGTTCCTGGCTCTGAACTGGTTGACGACCCCGACCACAAGATCGAGGCCAGCGTCACGACCACCGACGATGCTGGCAACAGCGCGACGGCGGACGCCGACCGCGGCTATGACGTCGACACCGATGCACCTCAGGCGTCGATCACGATCGACCCGATCACCGGTGACGACGTGATCAACGCCGAGGAAGCGGGCAAGCCTGTCACCATCACCGGCACAGTGGGCGGTGACGCCAAGCCCGGCGATACCGTCATCGTCACGATCAACGGCAAGGACTACACAACCACCGTTCAGCCCGACCTGAGCTGGAGCGTCGAGGTTCCTGGCTCTGAATTGGTTGACGACCCCGACCACAAGATCGAGGCCAGCGTCACGACGACCGACGACGCCGGCAACAGCGCGACGGCGGACGCCGACCGCGGCTACGACGTCGACACCGATGCACCCGAGGCCACCATCACCATAGACACGATTGCCGGCGACAACGTGGTCGACCACACCGAGGCCGAGGGGCCGGTGACACTGTCGGGCACGGTGGGCGGCGACGTGAAGGCCGGCGACACGGTGACCGTGACGCTCAATGGCAAGGACTACACGACCACGGTCAATGCCGACGGCAAGACCTGGAGCGTCGAGGTCGATGGCAAGGAACTGGTCAACGACGCCGACCACAAGATCGAGGCCAGCGTGACGACGACCGACGACGCCGGAAACAGCGCGACGGCCGACGCCGAGCGACCCTACGGCGTCGACCTGAACCAGCTCATCATCGACCCCAACACTTCTGGCAACGTCGGCGGCGGCATGGGCGACGACATCATCCTGGGCGACAAGGGCGGCATCACGTTCCAGGACGGCCACAACTACAACCTGGCGCTGATCATCGACACCTCGGGCAGCATGGACGACGCCTCGGGCACCCCGGGGCTGACGCGCATGCAGTTGGCCATTGACGCGCTGACCAACCTGGCCAGCGGCCTGGCGGGCCACCCGGGCATCGTCAACGTGGCGCTGATCGGCTTTGGCACCAGTGCGCAAACGCTGCTGACGCTCAACAACCTGACGGCCGACAACCTGCCCGACCTGATCGCCAAGATCCAGGCACTGACCGCCGCAGGCGAGACCAACTACGAAGCGGCGTTCAACGAGGCGGTGTCCTGGTTCAACGGCCAGGGCGCCGACCAGGCCGGCGGCAGTGCGGTGTTCGAGAACGTCACCTACTTCCTGACCGACGGCGACCCCAACGTGCACAACGGCCCGCAGGGCGATCCGATCACCGGCAGCGTCACGACCGACTACGCCGACATCAAGGCCGCGGTCGACGCCTTTGGGCCGCTGAGCGATCTGAGCCAGGTGCACGCCATCGGTATTGGCAAGGACGTGAGCGACGAGTACCTGAAGTTCTTCGACAACACCGGGGTGGCCAACCCGGGCGGCAGCATCGACTTCCCGGGCGACGACATGCAGTCCCTGCTGGATTTCGACCTCAAACCCAATCTGTCCGGCTGGACGGAGACGGGAGCTGGGACGAAGGGTTTCGCAGAGTATGTCGTCGGCGCTACTACCTACTACGGGCTGCTGCTGGCCGACACGGGCGCCAATGACGGCGCCTACCAGGTCACCGGCTCGCAGATCGAACTGGACAGCTCCGGCGTCATCGGCCTGGCGTTCGCCACCCAGCACTTCAATGCCGGCGACAGCTTCACCTGGACGCTGCAGCGCTGGGACGGATCCGCCTGGGTGGACGCCGCCACCGGCAGCAAGACCAGCGACTACAGCGGCTCGATCGACATCGACGTCGACGCCGCGGGCAGCTACCGCTTCGTGTTCGACCTGAACGACGCCAGTGCCGGCAGCGACCAGGCTTCTGCGTTGCTCAAGGAAGTAACCTTTATCCCCAACGACACCGTCACCGGCCCGGTGGGCGAGGCCGAGAACGTCGACACCGCCGACGAGCTCAATGCCGCGCTCGACCCTGGCGCCGGCCCCGGCACGCTCGACCCGGTGGGCGGCGACACCATCCACGGCCACGATGGCAACGACATCATTTTTGGCGACGTCATCAACACCGACGACGGTGTGCTGCCCTGGGATACGGTGGGCGGACGCCCCGGCGACCTGCCCAACGGCTCGGGCGTCGCGGCGCTGGAGAAGTTCCTGGAGCTGCGCGACGGCCTGACCGCCGGCACGCCCGAGATGAACAAGGCGATGTATGACTACATCCAGGCCAACCACGGCGACTTCAACGCCGCCGGAGACGGGCGCGGCGGCAACGACACGCTGTACGGCGACGGCGGCAACGACATCCTGTATGGCCAGGGCGGCAACGACATCCTGTACGGCGGCGCGGGCGACGACATCCTGTATGGCGGCGCGGGCGACGACACCTTTGCCTGGGCCGCGGGCGACCAGGGCAGCGCCGACGCACCGGCGCACGACGTGGTCAAGGACTTCGGCATGGGCGGCGCCGACGCCAACGGCAAGGACAAGCTCGACCTGAGCGACCTGCTGCAGGACGTGGACGCCGGCTCCGACCTGACGCAGTACCTGCACGTCGAGCAATCGGGCAGCGACACGGTGATCAAGGTCTCCAGCAGCGGCAATCTGGCCAGCGGCGGCGCGGGCGCCGACCAGGTCATCACGCTGGAAGGAGTCGACCTGGTGGCCGGCGGCACCGACCAGCACGACATCATCAACGCACTGATCGCGCAGTCCAAGCTGTACGTCGGCGACGGCCACTGAGCGGCGGCGGCAATGGGCGGCGGCAATGGGCCGCTGTGGCGCACGCAGGTGCGATGATCGGGCACCGCCGCACCATGGACTCGCCCGCCCCCGTGACCGCCCACCCCAGCCCACCCCAAGCCCAGCCCCCCGCCCGGGGGCCGAGCCGCAGGCGCTGGCTGCTGGCGCTGGGCGCTGCCGGCATCTGCGCGCTGCAACGTCGCCCCCTGGCACAAGGGCAGGCACAGCCACTGGCGTGGGACGAGGCGCGCCTGCTGCGCACCATGCAGCAGCACTACGGCGCACCGGGCGTCAAGACGCTGCAGGCCTGGCTTGCACTGCTGCAGGCCCAGGCGGGTCAGCCGCTGGCGCAGCAGCTGCGCGCGGTCAACGACTTCTGGAACACCACGGTGCTGGCCTCAGACGACCCCACCATCTGGGGCCAGGCCGATTACTGGGCCACGCCGCTGCAGACGCTGGGACGGCGCGCCGGCGACTGCGAAGACTTCGTGATCGGCAAGTATTTCTCGCTGTTGCGCCTGGGTGTGCCCGCCGCGCAGCTGCGCCTGATCTACGTGCGCGCGCGCATGGGCGGGCTGGGCAGCAACGTGAGCGTGGCGCACATGGTGCTGGGCCACTACGCCAGCGCCGACGGCGAGCCGCTGGTGCTGGACAACCTGGCCGGCACGATTGCACCGGCCAGCCAGCGCCCGGACCTGACCCCGGTGTTCAGCTTCAACGGCGCGGGCATCTACATTCCCGGCGCGCGCACCACGCCCACCGAGCGCATCGCCCGCTGGCCCGACCTGCTGGCGCGCATGCGCCAGGAGGGGTTCGCGCCCTGACCACGCCATCCTCGCCCGCCACGCACCACATCCATTTTTTCCCTGAAAGGCCGCCCCCATGTCTTTGCTTTCCCGCCTGCTGCTCAGTGTGACGGTGGCGATCGCTGTCATCCTGGCCGGAACGCTGGCCTGGAGCGTGGTTGCCGCGCGCCAGTACCTGGACGCGCAACTGCAGTCGCAGGCCGACAACGCCGCCTCGGCGCTGGCGCTGGCGCTGTCGCAGCCGGGCAACCAGGACTCGGTCACGCGCGAACTCCTGATGATGGCGCTGTTCGACAGCGGCCAGTTCGACGCGATCACGCTGACCGCGCCCCAGGGCGCGCGCCTGTTCGCGCGCGAGCAACCCCCGCAGGCGCGCCAGCCAGGCCAGGCGCCCGCCTGGTTCGTGCGGCTGCTGCCGCTGCGCCAGGCCCGCGTGGAGCGCGCGGTCAGCAGCGGCTGGAGCCAGGTGGGCCAACTGCAGCTCGCCGTGGGCAACCGCTTTGCCTACGACGCGCTGTGGCGCAGCAGCACGCGCATGGGCGCGCTGGTGCTGGTCGCCGGGCTGGCATGGGCGCTGTTCGTCGCGCTGCTGCTGCGCTGGTTTCGCCGCGTGCTGCGCCGAGAGGTGCAGGCGCAGGTGCTGGCCATCGGCGCGCCGGCGCACCCGTCCGCCGGCCACGCCGCCACCGCCTTCACCGAGCTGCAGCCGGTGCTCAGCGCCATCCAGAGCACGCGCGAGCGCGTGCGCGCCACGGCCGAGGAGCGCGAGCTGCGCATAGAGTCGCTGCAGCTGGAGCTGCACACCGACGCCGTCACCGGCATGGCCAACCGGCGCTACCTCCTCAACGAGCTGCGCCGCGCGCTCGATGGTGCGGCAGGCGGCACCCGTGCCACGCCCGGCCACGCGCTGCTGTTTCGCCAGCGCGACCTGGCGGCGCTGAACGCCCACACCAACCACGCCGACGTCGACCTGTGGCTGGCCAGCGTCGGCCAGCGCTGCCAGGCCGTGCTGCAGGCGGCGCAGTCGCGCCTGCCGCAGGGCGCGCAGCCGCTGCTGGGGCGGCTCAACGGCTCGGACTTCGCGCTGCTGCTGCCCACGCTGCCCGGCCCCCAGGCCATGGCGCTGGTCGACCAGCTGCACCAGGTGCTGCAGGCGCTGCGCCTGCCGCTGGGCGGCACGCAGTACTCGCGCTGGGCCTGCGCGCTGACCGACTACCTGCCGGGCCAGCCGGTCGGCGAGGTGCTCTCGCGCCTGGACCAGGCGCTGCTGCGCGCCGAGAGCGCCGGCCGTTGCGAGGTGGAGTTCCTGGCGCACGACGAGGGACAGCAAGCCGCCCAGCCCCACGGCGCCGGCCATTGGCAGCAGCTGTTGCACGGCGCGCTGCAGCAGCCGGGCGCGCTGGCGCTGCACACGCAGGTGCTGGCCTGCAGCGGCCCGCACGGGCAGCGCCGCCAGCACGAGGCATCGCTGGCGCTGCTGGATACGGACAGCGGCACGCAACTGGCGGGCGCGCTGTTTCTGCCCGCCGCGGTGCGCCTGGGCCTGTCGGGCGACTTTGACCTGCAGGCGCTGCAACTGGGCCTGCAGTGGCTGCAGGAGCACCCGGGCGAGCACCTGGTGCTGCGCATCTCCCAGCCCTCGCTGGTGCAGGCCGGCTTTCTGCGCCAGCTGTGCACTGCGCTGCAGCAGGTACACCCGGCGCTGCTGGCCAGCCTGACGCTGGAGCTCGACGCCTACGCGCTGCAGGCCAGCCCCGAGGAAGTGGGCGAGCTTGCCACCGCCGTCTACGCCCGCGGCGCGCGCGTGGGCCTGCGCCGGCTCGACCAGTCGCCCATGGCGCTGGCGCAGCTGCACCAGCTGCCGCTGCGCTACGCCAAGCTGGGCGGCGACTTTGCCGAGCAGGCGCTGGCCAGCCCCGGTGGCGAGCAACTGCTCATCGCCATGCTGCAGACCGCGCAGGCGCTGAAGATCGAGCTGCTCGTCTCTTCCCCGGTCACCGCGCAGGCCGCGGCGTTGCTGCAGCGCTACGGCGCCTGCCTGCCGGCGGCATGAGCGCGGCGCCTTCGCCGCAATGAATGCCGCGCAAGGCGATGAGCCTTATTCCATTTCTATATCAACCGATTACTTTGTCGGCTTCGCTTGCCGTGCTATAGCACTGTCTGCGCTTCACCTTCGCGTACTCGATCGATATAGAAATGGAATTACTGCAGCGGCAGGCGCAGCACGAAGCAGGCACCCGGCGCGCCGTCGGGGCGCGGCTGGCAGTGCACGCTGCCGTGGTGACGCTGGGCGATGGAGCGCACCAGCGCCAGGCCCAGGCCCACGCCGCCGCTGCGCTCGCTGGCGCCGGGCAGGCGGTAGAACTTCTCGAAGATGCGCTCGCGCTGGTCGGCGGCCACGCCCGGGCCGTGGTCGCAGATGCTGACGACGGCGTCGCCGCCCTCGTGCGCCAGCTCCAGCGTGATGGCGCCCTGGCTGTAGCGGCGCGCGTTCTCCAGCAGGTTGCGCAACGCGCGACGCAGCAGGCGGGAAATGCCGGGCACTTCCTGGAACCGCGCGGCGTCCCGGTCGTCCATTTGCAGTTCGGCGTCCACGCGTGCGCATTCCTCGGCGGCCAGGCCCAGCAGGTCGACGCGCTCGATGTCACCCACGTCGGCCACGCCAGAGTCCAGGCGGCTCGACAACAGGATCTCGTCGACCAGCTGGTCGAGCTCGGCGATGTTGCGCTCGATCTCGGCGTGCGCCGTGGGCGCGGCGCGGCCGTCCTGCATCAGCGCCAGCCCCATGCGGATGCGCGCCAGCGGCGAGCGCAGCTCGTGCGAGGCGTTGGCCAGCAGCGACTTGTGCGATTGCACCAGCGCCTCGATGCGCTCGGCCGCCGCGTTGAACTGGCGCGCCAGCTGCGCCACTTCGTCCTGGCCCTGCTCGGCGGCGCGCACTGCCAGGTCGCCCTGGCCAAAGCGCTGCACGCTTGCCTGCAGCTGCTCCAGGCGCTGCAGCAGCCGGCGGATGATGGGAAACACGCCCAGCGTGACCGCCAGGCCGACGAGCGCCAGCATCCAGATGAAGCCGTAGGGCGGCTGCAGCCAGAACGGCCCGGGCCGGTGGCTGGGCGGGCGTGGGCGCGCTGACATGCGCAGGGTCAGCACCCGGCCGTCCGGCTGGTCGATGCGGTATTCCACGCCCTGCTCCCAGTCGCCGGGCAGGCGCGTGGCCATGCCTTCGAGCAGCACCCGGCCCTGCGCGTCGGCCAGCTCCAGCTGGCGCGGAGGAGGGGCATTGCGAACCTGGTCGTTGTGCTCGGCGGCCACGCGCCAGGCGTAGCCGACGATGAGCGCGAACACCGCCATGGTGGCCACGGTGGCCAGCCAGATGCGCAGGTACAGGCGGCGCGAGAAGGGGCTGAAGACGGACATGGGACAGCGTTTTCTCAATCTGCTTCAGTCTTGCTGCTTGGCAAAGACATAGCCCACGCCGCGCACGGTGAGGATGCGCTTGGGGTTTTTCACGTCCTGCTCGATGGCCGCGCGGATGCGGCCCATGTGTACGTCGATGGAGCGGTCGAAGGCTTCGAGCTCTCTGCCGCGCACCGCCTCCATGATCTGCTCGCGCGTGAGCACGCGCCCGGCGCGCTCGGCCAGGGCGACGAGCAGGTCGAACTGGTAGGAGGTGAGCTCGGCCGGGCTGCCGGCGACGCTGACGGTGCGTGCGTCGCGGTCGATCTCCAGCGTGCCGAACTGCAGCAGGTTGCTGGCTGGCTGCGCGCCGCCTTCGCGCCGGCGCAGGATGGCGCGGATGCGCGCCAGCAGCTCGCGCGGCTCGTAGGGCTTGGGCAGGTAGTCGTCGGCGCCCACCTCCAGGCCGATCACGCGATCCATCGGGTCGCCCTTGGCCGTCAGCATCAGGATGGGCACGCGCGCGGCGTTGCCGGGCAATGCGCGGATGCGCCGGCACACTTCCAGCCCGTCCATGTCGGGCAGCATCAAGTCCAGGATGACCAGGTCGGGCAGCGCCGCGCCCTGGCCCTGCGTGAGCAGCTGCAGGCCGGCCGCCGCGTGATCCACGTGCTGCACCTGCAGGCCCGACTGGCCCAGGTACTCGGTCACCATCTGCGCCAGGCGGTGGTCGTCCTCGATCATCAGCAATTCGGTTTTCATGGGTCTTGGTGTTCCGTCATGTGGCGGTTTGTGTCATGGGCCAGCATGCCGCATGGCCGTCTCGGTGCGTTGTCGTGAAGGTAAAGCGGGGGTAAAGCGCAGAGGCCGGCATTGGAGCGGGCGCGCGGCAGTCAAGGCGCGTCGTGGCCGGCCAGGGGCTGGGCGCGCGCGGCCAGCGCTACCAGCACCAGTACCGGCAGGCCCAGCGCGGCGGTGGCGGTGAAGAAGCTGGCGTAGCCGTGGGCGTCGACATACTGGCCGGAAAACCCCGCCAGCCACTTAGGGGCAAGCAGCATCATCGAGCTGAACAGCGCGTACTGCGTGGCCGAGTACTGCACGTTGGTCAGGCCCGACAGGTAGGCGATGAACGCGGCCGAGGCAATGCCGCCGGCCAGGTTGTCGGCGCTCACCACGCCGATCAGCCCGTACAGCTGGTGGCCCTGCGTGGACAGCCAGGCAAACAGCAGGTTGCTGGCGGCCGACAGCACCGCGCCCAGCATCAGCACGCGCATCACGCCCAGGCGCATCGACAGCACGCCGCCGACGAAGGCGCCCGCCAGCGTCATGACCACGCCGAAGACCTTGGTGACCGCGGCGACCTCGTCCTTGCTATAGCCCATGTCGACATAGAACGGGTTGGCCATGATGCCCATGACCACGTCGCTGATGCGGTAGGTGGCGATCAGCGCCAGCACCAGCGCCGCCTGCCAGCGGTAGCGGCGCATGAAGTCGGCAAAGGGCTCGACCACCGCGCCGCGCAGCCACTGGGCGACGCCCTGTGCGGGCGCCAGCGCGCGCGGCGCGGGCTCGGGCGAGAGCACCACGGTGAGCACGCCCACCAGCATCGATGCGCTCATCACCAGGTAGGCGCCGCGCCAGGCGGCCAGCTGGTAGCTGCCGGCGCCGGCAACTTCGGCGCGCGCGGCCAGCCATAGCACGCCGGCGCCGGCCCAGATCATCGCCAGGCGGTAGCCCGTCTGGTAGGTGGCCGCCAGCGCGGCCTGGCGGTCGGCGTCGGCCGACTCGATGCGGAACGCGTCCAGCGCAATGTCCTGCGTGGCCGAGCCGAAGGCGACCAGCAGCGCCCACCAGACCATCGTGCGCAAGTCCTCGCGCGGGTCGGCCAGCGCCATGCCGACCAACCCCGCCATGACGGCCAGCTGCGCCAGCAGCAGCCAGCTGCGCCGCCGCCCCAGCCGGCGCGTGGCCCAGGGCAGGGGCAGGCGGTCGACCAGCGGCGACCAGACCCACTTGAACGCGTAGGCCAGGCCAACCCACGACAGATAGCCAATGGTGGTGCGGTCGATGCCCGCCTCGCGCAGGCGAAACGACAGCGTGCCCAGCACCAGCAGCAGCGGCAACCCGGCGGAGAAGCCCAGCGCCAGCATGCGCAGGCTGGCCGGCTCGCGGTAGACCCGCCAGGACTGACGCCAGCTGGGGTGGGATGCGGGGGAGGAAGCGGAGGAGGCCATGGGCGGGGTATCGGCAGAAAAACGGTATTGGTAGGAGGCCAACCGGGAGCGCCGGCGTCTCGCCGGCATGCAGCCATCGCGGCGGGGCGCCGCTCCCACAAACCAAGGCGCTGCGCCAAGCGAGGCGCCATTATCCGGGCCGCGCAGCCGACATACGCAGCAACCACAGACAGGCGGCAGGCGCGACGTTGGACAATGCATGCATGAACTGGCGCAACCTCCTGATTCCCGTCGGCATCGCCGTCCTCGTATTTGCCGCCTACCGCGGCGCCGGCCTGCAAGGGTTGGTGCTGGTGGGCGGTGGCCTGTTGATGTGGGCGCTGCTGCACTTCACCCGCATCATGAACGTGATGAAAAAAGCGGCCAACCGTCCAATAGGCCATGTGGGCAGCGCCGTCATGCTCAACGCACGGCTCAAGCCCGGCGTCAACCTGGTGCACGTCGTGGCGCTCACGCGCTCGCTGGGCCTGTTGCAGAGCACGCAGGGCGAGCAGCCCGAACGCTATTTGTGGCGCGACGCCAGCGGCTCCAGCGTCAGCTGCGAGTTCTTGCACGGCAAGCTGCAGCGCTGGGAGCTGACGCGCCCCGTGCAGGATGCACCCGTGGAGGATGCGGACGGGCCGGGCGGGCAGGCGGCAGTCGTAGAATGCCCGGTTCAGGATCCACAGCATTCGCATTCGTAGAGGAAACCCATGAGCCCCGTAGTTCCTTCACTGGCCGACCGTGACGGCAAAATCTGGATGGACGGCCAGCTGGTCGAATGGCGCGACGCCAAGATCCACGTACTGACGCACACGCTGCACTACGGCTGCGGCGCCTTCGAGGGCGTGCGGGCCTACGAGACTGCGGACGGCACGGCTGTCTTCCGCCTGGAAGACCATACCAACCGCCTGTTCAACAGCGCCAAGATCCTGCGCATGAACATCCCCTTCAGCAAGGAGGAGATCAATGAGGCGCAGAAAGCGGTGTTGCGCGCCAACGGCCTGAAGTCGGGCTACCTGCGCCCGCTGGTGTGGATCGGATCGCACAAGCTGGGCGTGTCGCCCAAGGGCAACCAGATCCACACCATAGTCGCCGCCTGGGCCTGGGGCGCCTACCTGGGCGAGGAGGGCATGACGCGCGGTATTCGCGTCAAGACCAGCAGCTACACCCGCCACCACGTCAACATCACGATGACGCAGGCCAAGGCGGTGAGCAACTACACCAACTCCATCCTGGCCAACATGGAAGCCACCGACGACGGCTACGACGAGGCGCTGCTGCTGGATGCGGCCGGCTTCGTCAGCGAAGGCTCGGGCGAGAACGTGTTCGTCGTCAAGGACGGCGTGGTCTACACGCCCGACCTGTCGGCCGGCGCGCTCAACGGTATCACGCGCAACACCGTGCTGCACATCTGCGAAGACCTGGGCCTGAAGCTGGTGCAAAAGCGCATCACGCGCGACGAAATCTACATTGCCGACGAGGCTTTCTTCAGCGGCACGGCCGCCGAAATCACGCCGATCCGCGAGCTTGACCGCGTTGAAATCGGTAGCGGCAGCCGAGGTCCCATCACCGAGAAGATCCAGAGCGCGTTCTTCGACATCGCCCACGGCCGCAACGCCAAGTACGCCCACTGGTTGGCCAAGGTTTGAATGCCATGACACAGAAAATCGTCGAACTGCGCGCCGCCGACCTGGATGGCAACGGCGGCGTGCACTGCCCCAGCGCCTTGGCTGACATGAAGCTGTGGAATAGCCACCCACGGGTGTTCCTGGAAATTGCCCGCCAGCACCAGGCGCAGTGCCCGTATTGCAGCACGGTGTATCGGTTGAAGGAGGGGGAGGTGGTGGGGGGGCACTGAGCTTTTCTTTCCTCTTTCCCCCTCTATATATAGACAGGCCAGCTTGAACAAGCTGGCCTTTGTTTCTTGACGGATGCAATGACGATGACACAAGACGCGCGGCCGACTCTGACCGTAGTGGTGCTGACGCTCAATGAAGAACATTGCATAGAGCAATGCCTCAAAAGCGCAGCTTTTGCCGATCAGTTGCTCGTCATCGACAGTGGCAGCACCGATGCCACCGTGGCATTGGTCCAGGGGCAAGGTGCCGAAGTACAGGTGTATGCGGACTGGCGAGGTTTTGGTGTGCAACGCACAAGAGCCTTGCAGCACGTGCGAGGCGACTACATTTTTTTCCTCGACGCCGATGAAGTCATGACACCGGCATTTGCCCAGGAGTTGAAAGCGGTTGTCGCAACGGAAGAAAAAGCTGTCTGGAAAATTCGCTGGCGCATTGTGGCGTTTGGCCAGGAACTGCGTTATTTCCGCGCAACTACCGAAGTTGAACGGTTATTTCGTCGAGATCAGCTTCAGGAATATACGGGTGTGGTGCATGAAGAAGCGGTATTGCGTGAAAAAAATGTCCCCCGACACTCGATTTGTGAGCCTCTTCTGCACCATACTCGGCCTAGTGTGCGAGCTGGTTTGGAAAAAATGACGCAGTACGCAATATTAGGAGCCGCAAAGCGAATCGAGTTGAATAAAAAAGGTGGGGTGATTCGTGGTTTGGCTGCGGGGATGGTAATGTTCGTTCGATTTTATTTTTTTCGACTTGGGTTTTTGTGCGGGGGGGCGGGATTTCTGTATTGCTTTTTTGTTGCGTTGGAAGCGTTTTTCCGTTATGCCGCCTTGCAATTCGACAGAGAAGCTTTGACTGATGAAATCCGTAGATGAATAATATGAAAACAAATATTGATCGAATAAATATTGAACATCATGATTCCCTTGCATCCAATGCAGTGGCTTTTATGGTTCCGGGTTTTGCATTGGGATTGCCATCAGGCTATTCTTGGGGTGCAATAGTTTTGCTTTTGACGAGCCTAGTGGCATGGCGAGCGTGGTGGCTACGCCCTTGTAAGCCGTTAACCTATTGGTGGTCTGGATCCATATTTTTAATGGGCATGGTTTGGTCACTTGATGCTCATGTCGGCTTGGGTTGGAGCAGCTTGGATCGAACATCTAAATATTTATTAGTGCTGCCCGGGCTGTTTTATTTGATGGCGCGACCACCGTCTTTGGCTGCTCTGCGCTGGGGTGTTGCGATAGGCGGGCTGGGGGCGGGTACAGTCGCACTTTATCAGATGTTTGTATTAAATATTGGTAGGCCAGAGGGTTTTACCAATGCAATTCAATTTGGCAACATAAGTTTGCTTCTTGCTCTGATGGGAGGGTTGTGGTTGGCTCTTCGGGCGGATGGAATGAATTGGAAGGTTTCTTTTTTATTGGGTTTCGGTGTATTGTTTGGTGTTTTGGGGTCTATGTTATCTCAATCTCGTGGCGGTTGGTTGGCATTAGGTGCATCGTTGCCACTGTGGATTGGTTTGCTTTGGTATTGGGGGCGTCATAGATTGGTGGCGTATACCCTTGTGGGGTTGTGCACTGTAACGGTGTTTGCAGCAGGCGCTGTAGGCGGAATTTTTAAAGAACGTATTTTGCAAGCGTATCAGGAATCCAGCATTTACATGAATCGATCCGATGAAGAGCGAGCGAATTCTTCGGTTGGTCTGCGACTTGATTATTGGAAATTGGCATGGGCCATGGGTAAGGAGCGTCCGTGGTTAGGTTGGGGCGATGAATATACGCAAGAAAAACAACGCCGAGTCGCCGCAGGAGAGGCGCACCCTCGTGTTCTTGAGTTGGGGCATGCGCACAACGAGTTTTTGGATATGTTTTCCAAGCGAGGCTTGATAGGAGTAGGAGCTCTTTTGCTTTTCTATGGAGTTCCCATGGCCTTGTTTTGGCCAAGCAAGCGACGTTGTAACGGGGGGCGTGACGCGATAGATCGCGATGCACTAGCGTTGTGTTTTGTTGGCTTGTCGATCCCTGTGTTGTATTTGGGTTTTGGTTGGACGCAAGTATTTTTTGCGCATAACAGTGGGAATCTTTTTTATTTGCTGATGATTTCTATTGTCTATGCTGCCTTGCAGATATACGCGGGAGATCATGATTCCACTAAGAAATGATAATTTCACTTGGGATTATTGGAAGGTGGTGTCAGATTTTGTAATTTTGCATTGAATCTTGAGATGTCTTTGGGCAAGGTTCGGTAATTCATTTGATTTTTTCGTGTCATTCTCTTCATTTCTTGGTGAGTTATTAAATTGCATCAAACCCATGTTGAAAAAAAACGTTTCTACGCTGCTTGCGTATTCACGCTCTGTGAGCGACTCGGCGTTGCTGTTGCCATTGCAACTGGTGGAGCTGCAATGTATTGGTATGGTCATCAGCTAGGGGTGTTGATGGGATTTGTATTTATAACGATTGGCATGCTTGTAATATTTTTTGGTTTTTCCATGTCGATCTGTAGCAGTGGCATGTTTTTGCAGGATTGTTTTGGCAAGAATCTGTCTAGAATAAAAATTTTTTTTACTTAGTCCGCCCTGAACAATTCTGTTTTTAGCCGTAGGCGGGCCGGCGGTCATCGGGCGGGACGAGCAGCGCAGCGATAACCGCCTGAATCGTCAACCCGAATCGGGCGCAACAAAGCCGCAGCGCGGCCAGGATCATTCGCAGGTTGTGCCCTGCGCCGCACATGACCGCATGGATGGCATCTCCCAACTGGCCCTTGAGCGGGTTCCGGGCTAATCTGCCGTCCATCTTCATATGCCCAATCGCCGGCTCAATGGCGCTTCTTCTTTTGATCATCGCCTTCAGCGCCCTGGTGATGCCTCGCTTCTGGCCTGATCTGAGGATGCGCACCCCTTTGATCTCCACCCCCCGGTAGCCCTTGTCCACAATCGCCGTGGCAGGCGGCCTGTCCGTGCCGGTGAGGATGCCCACCTGCTCCAGGGCCTCGGCCAGGGTGTGTCCGTCGTAGGGGTTGCCCGGCATGGAGCGCATGCCCACCACCAGGCCTTCCTTCAGTGTGGTAGCAATGCTGACCTTCACGCCGAACTCGTAGGGTGTCCTGGCCTTGCCCTTGCTAATGCATTCGACCTCGGGCGCGTGCAGGGCGTACAGCTTGTTCTTGTCTTTCGTGCGCTGGGTGAGGATGCGGCCGGTGCGCTGCAGCAGCTCCTGCACCTT